>NZ_JBHVHQ010000517.1:0-6155 GCF_042800135.1 Streptomyces sp. NPDC057654
GCCTCGGACGAGGCGACCAAAGCCCGGACGAGGCGCTCGTTCTCCGGGGCCGGGCCGTTCGGGAAGGGGAAGCGGCGGCGGGTGAATCCGTAGGCGATGCCGTGCCGGGGGTCGGCGAAGGCCTGCTGGCCACCGGCGCCGCTGTGGCCGAACGCGCCCTGCCCCAGCACCGGATACACCTCCGACGTGGCGTGGAACCCGACCGCGAACGCCTTCTGCTCACGGTTGACCAGGTCGTAGCCGATGGACTGGATCTGCGCGAACGCGGCCGCGGTGCCCGGCTCCAGGAGCGGCGACCGGCCGTCGACTTCGCTGATCGCGGCCGCGTACATCCGGGCCAGGCCGCGCGCCGAGGCCACGCCGCCGAGCGATGCCGGGCCGAGGGCCCGTACCGCAGGGAAGTTCGGCAGCTGCCACACTTCAGGGTTGTCCGGGTGGTTCCGGTTGAAGGCGATGCCCGACAGGCTGTACGCGCCGGTCGCACGCGCGGCCAGGGCGGCCAGCCGCTCGGGGGTCGCCACCGCCGGCAGCGCGCTGAGGTAGCGGGACTCCTCGCCGGCCGCCAACCCGAGGTGGACATCCACCTCGTAGGCATCGCGGACGCGCGCGGCGAAGTGCTCCTGCACGCTCCGACCAGTGGCCCGCCGCACCACCTCACCGCTCAGCGCCCCGACGACCAGCGCGTGGTAGCCGAACGCGCTGCCCGGCCGCCAGTACGGGCGCTGCGCGCCCAGCCGTTCGGCGATGATCCGGTCGTCGGCGAGCTCATCGAGCGTGAACCCGGCGTCCGCGCCGACCAGACCGGCCCGGTGCGACAGCAGATCGCGGAGGAGGACATCCCCCTTGCCCTCCACGGCGAACTCCGGCCAGTAATGGCCGACCCGCTGGTCGAGCTCCAGCACACCGTCCTGTACGAGCAGGGCGACCACCAGGTGCGCAGCACCCTTGGTGGCCGAGTACGCGCCGAGCAGCGAATCGGCGGTGATCTCCGGGCCGGTCCACAGGTCCACGACGCGTTCGCCGTGCCGGTATGCCACGACCTGCGCGGCGTAGTCGCCGCCTTCCGCTGCCGCTGCCGCGGCGAACTCGGCTCGTACCGGCTCGAAGCCGTCGGCCACGGCGCCGTGCATCGCGTTGCTTCCGGTCATCGTTTCCTCCTCGTCCCGTGCCATCCGTCTCAATCCACGCCGTCGCGGATGCGGGTGCGGTCGCGGATGCCGCCGAGTCTAGTTCAGTTAGTGACCAGTGGTTACAAATGATGGTGTGGTGGTCGTCACCTCGTCTCTGCGCTCAATATGCATGCTGGTCAGCGGCCTGTGAGGGTCCATAATCGGTGGTGAGCCCCCAGCGGAAGCGAGCGACGTGGACCCGACACTGCCCCGGCGGATGTATCTGCTCAGCCTCTACACGGAAGCCGGCGAACCCGGCCTCGGCCGGTACCGCGGCCTGCTGATGCGCGCGGCGGCGCTGACCGAGTTGACCATCGACGGGCGGCTCGCGGACGAGAAGGGGAAGATCGCCGTACGGAACACGGGTGCGGGTGCGAGTGCGGGCGTGGACGCGGATGCGGGAGTGGACGCGGACGCCGAAGCCGACGGAGATGCCGTCGCGGAGGACGTCGCCGAGGTCGTCGCCGGCTTCGTCCTCGACGCCGATGCGCCCAGTGATCCGTTCCTCGCCGAAGCGCTGCACGAGGTGGTTGCGGACAAGCCGCGCCACTGGATCACGTTCCTGCTGCGCGACGCGCATACGGCCGAGGCCGCCGTACGGGAGCAGCTCGGCGAGACCGGAGTGATCACGGTCCGCCGAGGCAAGGCGCTCGGCGTGCTCCCCACCCGCAAGGTCACCGTCAATACCCCTGAAGAGGTACGCGCGCTGCGGGAGAAGGCGCGGAACGCGGTCCTGCTCGGCCCCGACCCGGCGACGGTCCCCTTCGACGAGGTGGCCATGGCCGTACTCGCCGCCGAGGGGGAGATCGAGAGCGTGTTCACGCTGACGGAACGCTGGAAGCACCGGAAGGCGTTCGCCGCGCTCAGCGATCACTTCGATACGGTCGTGCCGGGGCTGCGGCAGGCGCTCCGCGCGGCGGTGGCGTCGAGCAGGTCGGCCGGGGGCGGCTGGAGCCAGTGACGAGACGGGGCCGTGGCACGGCCCCTGGCGGAGCCGAATCGTATAGTCGTGGCCATGGCTGACGCCGCAACGCCCCGATCCACGCAGCGCCCCGGCGGCTCCGGCGGCCCTGGCGGTCCTGGCCGCCCTGGTCGTCCCGCGCAGATCAGCCGCGAACGCATCGTCGACGCCGCCTTCGCAACCGGCAACCTCGACTCGCTGACCATGCGCGAACTCGCCACGCGCCTCGGTGTCACCCACGGTGCCCTCTACCGCTGGGTCAAGAACCGCGACCAGCTCTTCGACCTCATCAACGAGGTCATGGTCGAACGCGTCCTCCCCGCCGACGGCCCGCGGGGCGACGACTGGCGACCGTGGCTGGCCCGCGTCGCCTGGGCCATGCACGACCAGTTCCTCGCCGTACCCGGCTACGCCACCCGCACCTCACGCCCCCACCGCCACTCCAGCGCCTTCGACCGCCTCCGGCACGAGGTCATCACCGCTTTCACCAACGCAGGCGTCGCCCCCGAATCGGCCGAGCAGAGCTGGTACATCTTCATCACCTCCCTCGTCAGCTGGCTCTCCGTCCAGGAAAACCCCCTGCACCTGGGCCGGAGCGCTCCGCGCTTCGAACTCTTCCTGGGCGTGCTGCTGCGGGGGCTGCCTGCGCGGGAGCCGGGGGCGGAGAGGGCCACGTGACTTCGGGTCGCACATCTTCCGGTACTCCGCGACGGTGCGCCGGACCGCGCGCACGGACGGCGGCGCCGACTCGTAGAACCACTGGACCGGCGCGGGAGTGAGCATCGGCAGCGACGGAAGGCCGGGCGCGTCCAGTTCGTACTGCTTGTAGAGAGGGGCCGGCGCGGGCACGATCTCGGCCGGAAACCTCCCCGGGCTGCCGTACCGGTGCGTGAGGAGGGCCCGTACCTCATGATCAACCCCTGCTGGGTAGCCTGATCCCGGACGGCTGCTTGTAGCTCACATCGACCCGTGTTCGACGTGTAGACGTGTGTGACGTGCAGGGCGCGTGTACGACGCGCACCGGCATGCGCGACGACGTGTACGAGGTGGGGGCCGGCGTCCGGCAAGGGCCGGCGGGAGGGGATGGGCGCGAGATGGGTGGCGGAGCGATGACGGCGGAGAGCGCGAAGAAGAGTCGGCTGCGGTTTCTTCCGTACGTCATTTTCGCCGCCCTGGCGCTGTGGGTGGCGGCCGAAGTCTTCTTCATCAACAACGACCCGGAGCCGGGGGCTTCTTCGCCCAAAGCCCTTGAGGAACAGGTGCTCAAGGCCGCGCGGAATGGCGACGACGACGGCCTGAAGCAGCTCTTCGTGAAGGACAGCGTCGCGGACGACTACGCGAAAGACTATCTGGACCGCTTGAACGACGCCGAGCCCAGGGGGCTGAAGGTGTCGGTTCGCGGCCACGGCGACGCCGAATTCCTGACGCTGACCGGTGAGTCGGGTAAGTCGGGCGGGCCCGCGCAAGGCGGTGCCTTGTGCACATCGTGGCAGGTGGAATCCGAGGACGGGCGCTGGCTCCTGGACGGGACACCGCCGGTCGAGACAATTCCGTGCGGAGGGTAGTGCGGGGGTGGGCAGTGCGGCCGAGGCTCTTCGCAGCATGGGCTAGACAAAGGCGCTGACGTGGTCGGCGAGGAAGGTACGGACGCCGCGCGGCGGAACTCCCGTGACGGCTTCCACGTCATCGGACCGCCAATCCGCGTCGCCTTCGGCGATGAGGCCGAACACCTGCGCATTGGAGGCCGCGACGGACTCGGGGACGCCGGCCTCGATCATGGCGGCCCGGTGCTCGGCGGGGGAGATCCGGCGGTACTCGATCTCATGCCCCAGCACGTCGGTCAGCGCCCGCGCGACATCGGCGTAGGTGATCAGCTCGGGCCCGGTCAGCAGGTACGTGCGCCCCGCGTGATCGTCCGGTGCGGCGGCGACGACTGCTGCGGTCGCGGCGACGTCGCGGGAGTCGACCATCGCGAACCGTCCGTCGCCGGCCGACATCACGAAGCCCCGCGTCTGCTTGATCACCGACGCGAAGGCGAACAGGTTCTGCATGAAGATGCTCGGCGCCAGCAGCGTGAACCCAAGCCCACTCGCCCGCAAATGTGCCTCGATCCGCGCGTGATCGCGCCGTCGGCCGACGGGCGAGGACGCGGACGCCTTGTGGTTGGTGATCTTGACGACATGCTTCACGCCCTGCCGGGCGGCGCTGTCGATGACCGCGATCTCCTGCTCCGGGACGGACGGGCTGATGAGTACGACGGTGTCGGCGCCGCGCATGGCCGCGTCGAGCGTGTCCGTACGCTCGAAATCGCCGACGGCGATATCCACCCCGGCCGGGAACGAACCTCCCGGCGCGCGGGACGGATCCCGTACCAGCGCCCTGGTGGCGAGGCCCTGCTCGGCGAGCAGCCGAACGGTCTCCGAGCCGATCTTGCCGGTAGCTCCGGTGACCACGATCACGACGTTCTCCTTGGATTGCACGGGTGTCACAGATGTCGCGCTGACCTGCACAAGCCTGGGCTACATCGGTATCGATTGTGAAGTAGGCACCGATTGGATATATAGGTACCTGATGGATACCAACCAGGTCACGTACGCGAAGAACTGCCCGTCGCGCACGGTGCTCAGCACACTCGCCAACAAGTGGTCGCTGTACGTACTCGGCGTGCTGCGCCGACAGCGCCGGCCGCTGCGCTTCACCGAGCTGCGCCGGCATGTCGAGGGCGTGACACAGAAGTCCTTGACGCAGGCGCTCCGCAACCTGGAGCGCGACGGGCTGATCAGCCGCACCGTGTACCCGACCATTCCGCCGCGCGTGGAGTACGCCCTCACGGAGCTGGGGGTCGAGGTGGGCGCGCTCACCACGGCGATCGCGGATTGGTCGAAGGACAACGCCTCGCGTGTGCAGGAGGCCCGCCGGACCTACGACAACCGCGAAACGGGAGGCGAGGACCAGCCGTAGCCCTGTAGCCCTAACAGGCTTCCCGCTCGACCTGCTCGGTCCGCTGGGCCAGGTATCTGGTCTCGGTGATGGCGCGCACAAACCCGTCCGGGTTGTCGAGCATGATGTTGTGCCCGCAGTCGGGGACGGCGACGACGGACACCCCGGCGGCGGTCAGTTCACCGGCGCCGGACAGCGGCGCGTCGTCGGCGGGCAGCAGAAAGGTCCGGGGAATGTCCAGCGCGAGCAGCTGCTCCCGCATGGTGGGTACGGAACCGGCGACGAGGTGTACGGCGCTGCGGTGCAGCGCAACCCGCCCGGCGAGCCGCATGGTGGCCCACCAGTGGCCTCCGGCCCGCGCCCGGGTCTCCTCCCAGCCGCCGCCTCTGAGGAACTCCGCCTCGGAGTAGGCGGCGATCCCCCGACTGCCTCCCGCGCCGCGCTCCGGCCGCAGCGGATCCAAATTGGCGTCCACGAGCACCAGCCGCGAGACCAGCCCCGGATACCGGCTCGCCATCACAATGGCCACCGACCCGCCCATGCTGTGCGCGACCACCTCCGCGCCGGTGACGCCCGCGGTGTCCAGCGCGGCGGCCAAGGCGTCGGCGTGAGCTTCCAGGGTGTAACTGAACCCCTCCGGCCGATCGCTGATCCCATGCCCGAGCAGATCGACCAGCAGCGCCCGCCGTCCGGCGAGCAGCGGGTGCACGGCGACCCCGGTGAAGTAGGGCCCGGAGGAAGCCCCGAGCCCGTGCACGTAAACCCGCGCGGGCTCTTCCCCCGGCAGCTCCACCCACCGGATCCGATCCCCCGCGGACGTCACGACGGCGCTGTACATGAGCAATTCCCCCTTGGACGGACCCGGGCCGGGGCCGAGATCTCACTGAAGTGCCTGAGGCTAGTGGATGGGTCTGACAACGCTGTGGCAAACCGCCTGCACTGTGCGTAAGGGCGGCTCAAATCTCGCCGCTGCGCCGGGGTGGGTTCTTCGGGTGCAGGTGCGCCTCGGACCCTTCGGGTCCACAGTGCGGGGGCGGTTGGGTGGGGCGGTATTGCGCTCGGCCGGGTGCGGGCGCGTCTCGGAC
>NZ_JBHVHQ010000518.1:0-6149 GCF_042800135.1 Streptomyces sp. NPDC057654
GGCCGTCGGCGAGGCTCTCCTCGGCCATGGCGTAGCGGTCCAGCCCCAGCAGTACGCGGACCGGTACGTCCTCGTTTCCGTCGGCCGGGGCCGGGGCGCTCGCTCCCGGCGTTTCGAGGGCCTCCTGGAAGACGAGCACCGCGCCGTCGGCGATGGCGGTCTGTAGCGCCTCGTCCGGGTCCGGTACGGACTGCTGGGCGAGGGCCGCGCGCAGCGCGGAGGACTCCAGCACGGTGTGCCCTTCGAGCGCGGCGCGCTCCAGCAGCCAGGCGACGAGCGCCTGGGCGCGGCGCTCGTCTCCGGGGCCGCACTCGCCTCCGAGGAGGGCGCGCGCGAACCCGTCGGCCTGCTCGGGCCGTACGCCGGGCACTCCGAGCAGCTGCCAGGGGTCTTCGCGGAGCACCTCCGCGGCCTTCTCGCCGAGGGCTTCCACGGCGTTCTCGGCCAGTTGCTCGGGCGCGCCACCGGCCGCGAGCACCTGCCGGACCCCGCCGAGACCGGCGGCCGTCACCGCGACGCGCGCCGCCGATGCGGGTGTGGGGGTGGGCGTGGGATTGGGCGCGGACGGGGGTGAGGCCGCCGGGGCGGGCGCCGGAGCGGGTTTCGGCCGGTTCGGCGGCGTGCTGAAGAACGACGCGGCCGACCGCTCCCCGCTCTCCACGGCCCGCACAGCCGCAGCCAACGCCTCAGCGGCAGCGGACCGCCCGGACGTCTCGGCACCCGCCGCGTCGGCACCCGCCGCGTCGGTACGCGGCGCGGCCTCCGCCGAACCCGATGCACCCTGCCGGGCCGCCTCCGGCCCGTCGCCCTCCTGCGCAGGGGCGCCATCGCCCAGCGCGGACGCCTCTTGCGTCCCGGCGTCAGCCGCGGGTGCCTCGACGTCGGGAGTGCCCTGCGCGGGCACTCCTGACTCGTCCCCGGCCGGGGACGGTGAGTCCCCCTCGTCCGCTTCCTGCGCGAGCGCGGCCGATGAGTCCTGGGCCGGTGCCTGCCCGCCTGGGGCCTCAGCCGCCTGAGCGGGCACGCCCGTTGCGTCATCGCTCGGCGCAGCCGCCCCCGGGACCTCGCCGTCCGGCGCAGATGCCCCCGAAGCGTCGGCACCCCGTACGGACGCTGCCTCGGCGTCGGCATCCCCCGCGGACGCTTCCGCCGCGTCCCCACTCGGCCCGGACGCCTCGACGTCCGGCGCACCGGCACCCGCCGCAGGCGACCCCGCCCCGTCGCCTTCCGGCGCGGATACGGGCGCAGCAGGATCGGCCCCCGCCGAACCGGCCTCGTCGGGGGGAGCGGCGGCCTCGGGGGAGAGGCGGTCCGTGTTCACAGGGTGCTCCAGTCCTGGTCGGGATAGCGGTGCACGGGCGCTGACACGTCGTCGAGCGCCTGGCAGATCTCGTCAGGAAGCGTAAGGGCCTCCACTGACAACGCGGCTCTGAGCTGCTTGGCGTTGCGCGCTCCGACGAGGGGGGCGACTACTCCGGGGCGGTCGCGGATCCAGGCCAGGGCGACCTGGAGGGAGGTGGTGGCGAGGCCGTCCGCGGCGGTGGCCACGGCGTCGACGATGTGGCCGGCCGCCTCGTCCAGGTAGGGGGCGACGAACGGGGCCAGCGCCTCGGACGCGCCGCGCGAGTCCGCCGGGGTGGCATGCCGATACTTGCCCGTCAGCACGCCGCGCCCCAGCGGCGACGACGGCAGCAGGCCCACGCCCAGGTCCAGCGCGGCGGGCAGCACCTCGCGCTCGATGCCGCGCTGGAGCAGGGAGTACTCCATCTGCGTGCTGGCCAGCCGGGTGCGTACGCCGGGCGCGCCCAGCTGCCACGTGGCGGCCTTGGCCAGCTGCCAGCCGGAGAAGTTGGACACTCCCGCGTACCGCGCCCGCCCGCTGCCGACCGCGATGTCCAGCGCCTGGAGCGTCTCGTCCAGCGGCGTCGCCGGGTCGAAGGCGTGCACCTGCCAAAGGTCGACGTGGTCGGTTCCCAGCCGCTCCAGCGAAGCGTCGAGGGCGGAGAGCAGATGCCCGCGCGAGCCGTCGAAGCGCCGGTCCGGGTCGGGGACGCTGCCCGCCTTCGTCGCGATGACCAGGTCGCGGCGCGGCACCAGCCCCTCCATCAGCTGCCCGAGCAGATACTCCGCGCCGCCGTCCGCGTACACATCGGCGGTGTCGACCAGGGTGCCGCCCGCCTCCCAGAACGCCTTGAGCTGATCCGCGGCGTCGTGCTCGCCGGTGTCCCGGCCCCAGGTGAGGGTGCCGAGCCCGATCCGGGATACGCGCAGCCCCGTGCGGCCGAGATGCCTTTGCTCCATGAGCGCTCAGATTAGTGGGCAGGGCACTTTCCGTGGCCGCCTGTGGATAACTCGGCGCTGACGTATCCCCGGTACGCGCGCTAGAGTCCCCGCTACAGGGACGTTACTGATGAGTAAGGGGAGCGGTATGCGGCTTGGCATCAACCTCGGCTACTGGGGAGCCGGGATGGACGCGGACAACCTCGCGGTCGCCCGCGAGGCGGACCGCCTCGGCTACGCGGTCTGCTGGGCCGCCGAGGCGTACGGATCGGACGCCGCCACCGTCCTGGCCTGGGTGGCCGCGCAGACCGAGCGGATCGACGTCGGCTCCGCCATCTTCCAGATCCCCGCCCGTACCCCCTCGATGACGGCGATGACCGCCGCCACCCTCGACTCGCTCTCCGGCGGCCGGTTCCGGCTCGGCCTCGGCGTCTCCGGGCCGCAGGTCTCCGAGGGCTGGTACGGCGTCAAGTTCGACAAGCCGCTCGCCCGCACCCGCGAATACGTCGAGATCATCCGCAAGGCCATGTCCCGCGAGCGGCTCAGCCACGAGGGCGAGCACTGGACGCTGCCCCTCCCCGGCGGCCCCGGCAAGCCGATCAAGCTCACCGTGCATCCGGTGCGCGAGCACATCCCGCTCTACATCGCCGCCATCGGCCCGAAGAACCTGGAGCAGACCGGCGAGATCGCCGACGGCGCGCTGCTCGTCTTCTTCTCGCCCGAACACGCCGAGGAGACCACTCTCGGCGCGCTCCGCACCGGCCGCGCCAAGGCCGGCAAGGACCTCGACGGCTTCGACCTCGTACCCACCGTCCCCATGGCCGTCGGCGACGACGTGGGCGCGCTCGCCGATCTCTTCCGCCCGTACACCGCCCTCTACGTCGGCGGTATGGGCAGCGCCAGGCAGAACTTCTACAACAAGCTCGCGCAGCGCATGGGGTACGGCAAGGAAGCCGCCGAGATCCAGGAGAAGTACCTCGCCGGGGACAAGGACGGCGCCGCCGCCGCGGTCCCGCGCGAGCTGATCGACTCCACCGCCCTGCTCGGCCCCGTCGAGCGCATCGCCGAGCGCATGCAGGCATACGCGGAGGCGGGGGCCACCACCCTGTCCCTGGCCCCCGCCGGGTTCACGCTCGACGAGCGGATCGCGGGGCTGCGCGCCGGCGTCGACGCCCTGGAGCGGGCCGGGCTCGCCTGACGGACGCGCTCGGCGAGCCGCGGGAGCGCCTGGAGAAGTCCACGGCCGTGGTGGGGGCTCGGGGGTCTTCCCCGCCACGGCCGTCACCGAGCACAACGCCCCGACCGCCCCGGCGGTTACGCGCCGGGCCCGCCCCGGCCTCCGCCATTCGGCCGGACCTCCTGTTGTCCCGCCCCCTTCGCGGCGTTTGACTTTCTCTTGACGAATGTCGTGCTCGGAGGTGGTAGCGATGCTTTCGGCCAAGGGCCTGTTCCAGGAGATTCTCGACAGCGACGATTCGTTTCAGCTGTTCTGCTCCATCGCCGCCGGCGGTGAGAGCCAGGGCGGCTGGGAGAACGGCCGGATCGCGGCCCTCGTCCCCGACGGCCTGCGCGACCTCGCACCCAAGATCGCTCGGCATGGCGCGGACGAGGACAAGCACGGCCGTATCTTCCTCGCCCTGCTGCGCAACCGCGGTCTGGAACCCGTCGAGATCCCGCCGGGCACCGACTACACGATGCTCCTCGAACGCCGCGGCATCGGCCTCGCCCACGACCGGCTGCGCGCCGCCGAACCGCTCACCGAGCAGGACATCATCACCTACCTCACGCACAGCCGCGTCACCGAACAGCGCGCCGCCGACCAGATGGACATGCTCACCGGGCACTTCGGCGAGCACCCGAAGATCGGCCGGGCGATCCGGGCCATCTGCCGCGACGAGGAGAACCACCTCGCCTACTGCCACGAGGAACTGCTCCGCCTCGCGGCCCTCGGACACGGCCGGGAGATCCATGCCGCCCTGCGCCACAGCGCCCTCGCCGAGATCGCCGTCTACCGGGACGTCTCCCTCGCCGTGATGGACCTGATGGGAAAGATCCTCGGCTGGCCGCGCCCCAAGGCCGCCGTGCTCGCCGCGGCGATCCGCGCCATGTACGCGTACGAGCGGGCCGGCGGCTGGCGGCGCATGGTCCGCCTGCGGATGCCCGAGCGCCGCGACGCCCTCGGCGGCCCCGCGCCCCGCGCCGTCGGGCTGGCCTGAAGCCGTTCACGCGCGCGCCCACGCGTGCCCCACGCCCGTACGCGCCCACGGGCCCCTACAGCCACCCCCGGCGCTTGAACATCCGGTGCAGCCAGAAGACCAGCCCCGCCATCAGCAGGATCACCGTCGGATAGCTCCACGAGTACTGGAGTTCCGGCATGTGCTCGAAGTTCATGCCGTATATCCCCGCGACCATCGTCGGGACCGCGGCCATCGCCGCCCACGCCGAGATCTTCCGCATGTCGTCGTTCTGCTGCACCCCCGTCTGCGCGAGATGCGCGGAAAGGATGTCGGACAGCAGCCGGTCCAGGCCCTCCACATAGTCGTTCGCGCGCGTCAGATGGTCGCTGACGTCGCGGAAGAAGGGCTGCGAGGCCGCTCGTACGTACGGCAGTCCGGCGCTCGCCAGCCGGGACATCGGCTCCGCGAGCGGGCCGGTGGCCCGGCGGAACTCCACGACCTGGCGCTTGAAGGCGTAGATCCGGCCCGCCATGCGCCTGGTGTCGCCGCCGGCCGGGGCGAACACCTCGGCCTCCAACTCCTCCAGGTCCACCTGTAGTTCCGCCGCCACGTCGATATAGGTGTCGACGACCGCGTCGCTCACCGCGTACATCACCGCCGTAGGACCGTGCTGGAGCACCTCGGGGTCCGCCTCCAGCCGGTGCCGCACCCGGGTGAGCGGGTTGCCGTGGCCATGCCGGACCGTGACGACGAAGGAGTCCCCGACGAAGACCATCAGCTCGCCCGTCGCGACCGTATCGGCCCTCTCGTCGTACTCGACCGGCTTGAGCACCAGGAACAGCGAGTCGTCGTAGACCTCCAGCTTGGGGCGCTGGTGTGCGGCCAGCGCGTCCTCCACGGCCAGCGGGTGCAGACCGAATTCGGCGGTCACGAGCGCGAATTCGCTCTCGGTCGGTTCGTGCAGCCCGATCCACAGAAAGGAATGCCCCTCCGCGCGCGCCTCGTCCAGCGCCTCGGAGAAGTCGGCGGGGCCGTCCGTGCGGCGCCCGTCGCGGTAAATGGCACAGTCCACGATCACGGAGAGCATTCTTCCGCCCCCCACTGGGATGTACACCAGGCACGGGCAAAGGCGAGTCGTAGGGTGGCGCCATGCCCACGTTGATCCTTGTCCGGCACGGCCGGTCCACCGCCAACACCGGGGGAGTGCTCGCGGGCTGGACCCCCGGCATCGCCCTCGACGAGCGCGGCGCGGCGCAGGCGGCCGAGCTGCCCGCCCGGCTGGCGGGACTGCCGCTCGCCGCCGCCGTCACCAGCCCCCTCCAACGCTGCCGGGAGACCCTCGCCCCGCTCCTCGCCGACCGGCCCGGACTCCCGCTCCACACCGACGACCGGATCGGCGAGTGCGACTACGGCGACTGGTCCGGGCGCAAACTCGCCGAGCTCTTCGACGAGCCGCTGATGACCGTCGTCCAGCAGCACCCGTCCGCCGCCGCCTTCCCCGGAGGCGAGTCCATACGGGAGATGCAGGCCCGCGCGGTGGACGCGGTCCGGCAGTGGAACCAGCGGATCGAGGACGAGCACGGCGCCGACGCCGTCTACGCCATGTGCACGCACGGCGACATCGTGAAGGCGCTCGTCGCCGACGCACTCGGCCTGCACCTCGACCTGTTCCAGCGGATCGCCGTCGACCCC
>NZ_JBHVHQ010000519.1:0-6131 GCF_042800135.1 Streptomyces sp. NPDC057654
GCGAAACACGTATACACCTCATACGGTCGCGGGGGCGGTCGCGGTCCGTACGGACGTACAACTCACGAGCTGAGGCGGCGTCCTGACACCCGGCCAGCCCCAACGCGTCCCTCAGCTCATCGGCCAGCAGGTCGAGCACCCGCCGGACGCCGCGCTCCCCGTCGGCGGCCAGCCCCCACACCGGCGGGCGGCCGACCAGGACGCCGGACGCGCCGAGCGCCAGTGCCTTGAGTACGTCCGTACCGCCGCGGACCCCGCCGTCCAGCAGGACCTCGCAGCGGTCGCCGACGGCTGCGACGACCTCCCCGAGCGCGTCGAGGCTGGGGAGCACGCCGTCCAACTGCCTGCCTCCGTGGTTGGACACCACGACGGCGTCCACACCCGACTCCAGGGCCTTCAGGGCGTCTTCGGGATCCAGGATGCCCTTGATGATGAGCGGCAGGCGGGTACGGGCGCGCAGCTCGGCCACGTGGGACCAGGTGAGGGCGGGGGAGAACGCCCGCCCGGTGTGGGCGGCCAGCGCCGACCCCTGGTCCGCGTTCCGGTGCGCCGCCGAGACGGCCCCGGCGTCCAGATGGGCGGCGCGCACATGGTCCGGCAGCGCGAATCCGTTGCGCTCGTCCCGCAGCCGTCGGCCCATCCACGGCACGTCGACGGTGAGCATCAGCGCCTCGCACCCGGCGTCCTCGGCCCGGCGCGCCAGATCCAGCGACCGCCCGTCCTCACGCAGCCAGTAGAGCTGGAACCATACGGACCCGCCGGCGGCGGTCAGCTCCTCGACCGGCACACTGCTCAGCGTGCTCACGGTGAACGGCACGCCCGCCGCCTTCGCCGCGCGGGCCGTCGCCGCCTCGCCCTCGGGGTGCACCAGCCGCTGGTACGCCACGGGAGCCACGGCGACCGGCATCCGGACCGGCCGCCCCAGCAGCGTGGCGTCCGTCGCGCAGTCCGACACGTCCCGGAGCACGCGGGGCCGCACGAAGACCCGGTCGAACGCCTCGCGGTTCGCGGCGAGCGTCCGCTCCCGGCCGCTGCCGCCCGCCACGAAGTCCCATACGTCCGGCGGCAGCACGGCGGCCGCGGCCCGCTCCACCTCGTCCAGGCAGTGCGGCGCCGCGCGCTCCGGCACGCGCCATTCCTCCGGGTCGACCGCCAGGCCGCGAACGGAACCCGGCTGCGTCGGTGAGTCGGTCATGGGACTCCTAGCGCGCGGGGAGTGTTGAAGTGAACGCCTGTGAACACAATGCCGCTCGGGGCTCAATGCTACGTCGGCCCTCTTTCATGCGCACCCGTCGGGAATGACACCGAGTACGTCACGGTGACGACCTGTCAGGTCTGTCTGTCCAGGGCGAACGGCCATTGTCGCGGGCACGGTTCTGCGTGATGATATTGGTGCGACGCGATGCGTCGTGCAGCGTCGTGCTGTGCCGTGCTGCGCCTTGTCGTCAGTGAGCCGCCATCCGTGAGCTGTCGTCCGCGAGAAGGAATCCGTCCATGGAGAACACGCGATCGGAACGCGTACTCGCCGAGTTGAACGCGGCCACGCTGCACGCATCGCTGGGCGACGCGGCGATGGAGTCCATGAATCTGCTGAACGAGATCGCGGGCGCCTATCCGGAAGCCGTCTCCTTCGCGGCCGGCCGCCCCTACGAGGGGTTCTACGAGGTGGCCCAGGTGCACGAATACCTTCGGGTCTTCTGCGACCACCTCAGAACCGAACGCGGAATGACGGACACCCAAGTCGCCCGCACGCTCTATCAGTACGGCGACACCAAGGGAATCATCACCGACCTCGTCGCGCGCAGCCTCGCCGTGGACGAGGGAATCGAGACCGACCCCCGGTCCGTGGTGGTCACCGTCGGCTGCCAGGAGGCGATGTTCCTGCTGCTGCGCGCGCTCCGCGCCGACGACCGGGACGTCCTGCTCGCCCCGAGCCCCACCTACGTCGGGCTGACCGGCGCGGCGCTCCTCGCCGACCTGCCCGTACGGACGGTGCGGACCGGAGAGTCCGGAATCGACCTGGACGATCTGCTGGTCCAATTACGTATGGCGCGGGCGGCGGGAAAGCGGGTCCGCGCCTGCTATGTGACACCGGATTTCGCCAATCCGGTCGGCGTCAGTATGGAAATCGCCGACCGGCGCCGGCTGCTGGAAATCGCCGGGAGCGAGGACATCCTCCTGCTGGAGGACAACGCGTACGGGTTGTTCCACAGCGGACCCGACCGGCCGCCCACCCTCAAAGCACTGGACCGCCGACGGCGCGTCGTATATCTCGGTTCGTTCGCCAAGACCGGTGTGCCGGGCGCGCGGGTGGGATATGTGGTCGCCGACCAACGCGTGACCAATGGCGACGGTGGCGGCCATGGCGACGGCGGAGAGGACCGGTTGTTCGCCGACGAGCTGTCGAAAATCAAGAGCATGCTCACCGTGAACACCTCGCCCATCGGACAGGCGGTGATCGGCGGAAAGCTGCTCAGCAACGGGTGCAGCATGATCGCGGCCAATCAGCGCGAGGCGGCTGTCTACCGGAACAATCTCGATCAGGTGCTGCAAGGGCTGGCCAAGCGGCTCGGCGACCGCCCCGGCGTCTCGTGGAACGCGCCGACGGGCGGGTTCTTCGTGGTGGTCACCGTCCCGTTCACCGTGGACGACGCGTTCCTGGAGTACGCGGCCGGCCGCTACGGTGTGCTGTTCACGCCGATGCACCACTTCTACGGCACCACGGCGGGCTTCCGGCAGCTGCGCCTGTCGATCAGCACGCTCACCCCGGACCGTATCGAACAGGGCCTGGACCGGCTGGCCGAGCTGATCGACGAGCGGATGCGGACGACGGCGCGGCCGGCCTGAGACCGCCGTCCGGACGGCGGTTCCGACCGTCGTTCAGACCGTCACCGTGGCTGCTATTGAGACAGAGTTCTGACGGTCGATCGCCGATCGCCGCGTTTCGCTGGACACGGTGTGCGTCTGGTTGCGTACGGTGTGCGGCGTGCCGGTGTGGAGGGTGTTCCAGGAGCGACGATCGACGGGCCGCGGCGTGGCCGCGCTCGCCGTGGTCCTGCTCGCTGTGCTGCACACCCTGGGCTGCGCGCACGGCCCCCAGCCCGGCATCGGCGTACGGGCCGACG
This sequence comes from Streptomyces sp. NPDC057654, assembly GCF_042800135.1. NCBI lineage: Bacteria > Bacillati > Actinomycetota > Actinomycetes > Kitasatosporales > Streptomycetaceae > Streptomyces > Streptomyces sp. NPDC057654. The sequence goes on from NZ_JBHVHQ010000519.1 coordinate 3,126, forward strand.
CTCTCCCGCGAGCGGTCTGGACCGCTTCGGCAGACCCGCAGGTACGGGCGCACGCGCAGGCAGGGGCTGGCCCGCAAGCACGGACGTACGCGCAGGCAGGGGCGTACGCGCCCAAGCTCTCCGGCCCGCGCGGCGACACGTCCGCCGAGTGCGCGGGCATCGACGCACCCGGCCTGTCGGCCGCGCGAGCGGCCCTCGCCGCCCCGGCCGCGGAGTGCGCGGCGGTGGAGCCGGCGGCGTTGGCGATGCCGTCCGGATGGCAGGCGGTCGCGGCGGACCAGCCGCGCGCCGGTCCGCGGGGTGAGCGGCTGAGGGCCGCGCTGGGAGTGTGGCGGGCCTGAGAGGCCCTGTACCGCGGGGCCCGACACGTGGACTACCGGTCGCGAGGGCTCGTACGCGGTGCCGCGACCTGTCCGCACCTTCCGCTCACTGAAGCGGCCGCCGGATCCGGCGGCCGCTAGGAGTCCCGCGCGATGACAACCTTCGACACGCCCGTTCCCACACCGGGAACCGCCCCCATCCCGACGTCCTCGAAGCCCTTGAAGCCCGCTTCACAGGCTGCCTCGCCCTGCGCCCCCGCCCAGTTCCTGACCGCGCCCTCGCTGCCCGCCCGCACCCCGGCGGGGCTGGTGGGAGACACCCCGCTGCTGTGGATCGGGGAGCCGTTCACCGCCGCCGGGCGCGGCTTCTGGGCCAAGCTGGAGGGCTACAACCCCGGCGGGATCAAGGACCGTACGGCCCTGTACATGGTCGCCCGCGCCCGCGAGAGCGGGCGGCTGCTGCCCGGCGCGCCGATCGTGGAGTCCACCTCCGGCACGCTCGGCCTGGGGCTGGCCCTGGCCGGGGTCACCTTCGGGCATCCGGTGGCGGTGGTCACCGACCCCGGCATGGAACCGCTGATGCGCGGCCTGCTGACTGCCTACGGCGCCGAACTGCACCTGGTCTCCGCGCCGCACCCGGTCGGCGGCTGGCAGCAGGCACGCCGCGACCTGGTCCAGCGGCTGCTCGCCGAGCGACCCGGCGCCTGGTGTCCGGACCAGTACCACAACCCCGACAACGTGGCGGCCTACGCGCCGCTGGCCCACGAGCTGGTCGCCCAACTCGGCCGCATCGACGTGCTGGTGGCCGGCGTCGGCACCGGCGGGCACTCGGCGGGCGTCGGCCGCGTGCTGCGCTCCGTCTTCCCGCGGCTGCGGGTGGTGGGCGTGGACTCCGTCGGCTCGACGGTCTTCGGACAGCCCGCGGCGCCCCGGCTGATGCGCGGCCTCGGCAGCAGCATCTACCCCCGCAACGTGGACTACGGGCTCTTCGACGAGGTGCACTGGGTCGCGCCCGGCGAGGCGGTGTGGGCCGCGCGGGCGCTGGCGCGGGCCCGGTACGCCAGCGGCGGCTGGAGCGTGGGCGCGGTGGCCCTGACCGCCCGTCATCTGGCGGCCACGCTGCCGCCGGAGACGCGGATCGCCGCCGTCTTCCCCGACGGGCCGCAACGCTATGTGGGCACCGTCTTCGACGACGACTGGTGCCGCGAGCACCAACTGCTGGGCTGCGTACCGCCGATGGCCCCGGCCGAACTGGACCACCCGCGGCAGGCCACGGTGACGAGCTGGACGCGGTGCGCGGCGGTGACCGACCCGCTTGCCGACGGAGCGGTGACCGACCCGCTCGCCGACGGAGCGGTGACCGACCCTCTTGCCGACGCGACGGTGGCCGAGCCGCTCGCCGACGCGACGGCGGTGGAGCGATGAGGTCCCTGTGGCGTACCACCAGCTCCTTCCCGCCCGCCGCCCGAATGCTGATGGCCAATCAGTTCGCCATCAACCTGGGCTTCTACATGCTGATGCCCTATCTGGCCGCGCATCTGTCCGGACAACTCGGCCTGGCCGCCTGGGCGGTGGGTTTGGTGCTGGGCGTCCGTAACCTGTCCCAGCAGGGGCTGTTCCTGATCGGCGGCACGATCGCCGACCGGTACGGCTACAAGGCCCCGATCATGGTCGGCTGCCTGCTGCGTACGGGCGGGTTCGCGCTGCTCGGCTGGGTGGACGACCTGCCCGCGCTCATCGCCGCGTCGGCGGCCACCGGCTTGGCCGGGGCCCTGTTCAACCCGGCGGTCCGCGCCTACCTGGCCGCCGAGGCCGGGGAGCGGAGGGTGGCGGCGTTCGCCGCGTTCAACGTCTACTACCAGGCCGGGATGCTGCTCGGTCCGCCGGTCGGGCTGGCACTGCTGGCCGCCGACTTCAGGCTCGTATGCACCGTGGCGGCAGCGATCTTCGCCGCGCTCTCGGCACTCCAGTGGCGGGCCCTCCCCGCCCGCCGGCCCCGGCCCGCCGACGTCGAAGGGGAGCGGCCCGGCGGCGTGTGGCGGCAGTGGCGGCAAGTGGCGGACAACCGGCCCTTCCTGCTGTTCTCCGTCGCGATGATCGGTTCCTACGTGCTGACCTTCCAGGTCTATCTGGCCCTCCCGATGGCCGCCGACTCCGCCCTCGGCGCCGACGGCACGAAGGTCACCAGCGGCCTGTTCGTCCTGTCCGCCGCCGTCGCGGTCGCGGGCCAGCTGCGGCTGACCGGCTGGGCCGGACGCCGCTGGAGCGGCCCGCAGACCATGGTCCGCGGGCTGGCCGCGATGGGCCTGGCGTTCGCTCCGCTCGCCCTCGCCTCCGCCGTGGCGGGCCCGCTGCGGACCCCGGCGCAGCTCGGGGCGCTCGCGGCGGCCGTGGTGCTGCTCGCGATGGGCAGCGCGGTGGTCTATCCGCTGGAGATGGACACCGTCGTCTCCCTCTCCGGCGGCCGGCTGGTCGCCACCCACTACGGCCTCTACAACACGGTCTCCGGCCTTGGCATCACCCTCGGCAACCTGCTGACCGGCGCTCTGTGGGACTACGCACGGGACCACCACGCCCTCTGGCTGACCTGGGCCGTGCTCACGCTCACCGGCCTGGCCTGTGCGACGGCGGTGGCCGCCCTCTCCCGCAGCGGCCGCCTCCCCGTCACGGCCGCCCAGCCGCAACC
>NZ_JBHVHQ010000520.1:0-6076 GCF_042800135.1 Streptomyces sp. NPDC057654
GGCATAGGCGGCCGTACGGGCGCACGCGCGCGTACGGCCATGTACGTACATACAGGTGTCAGCGCTTGTCGTCGCGGTCCTTGGAGTCGGCCTCCGCCTCGGCCTGCTTGGCCTGGACCTCGGGGTCGAGAGCGGCGCCCGCGCTGCCGTCGACGGCGGTGAGCGGGGCGCGGTCGGAGACCTCGGTGGGGGCCGGGGGCTCCACGAGCCAGTCCGGGTTGGCCTGCTTGTCCCACCACTTCCAGACGGCCGCGGCGCCACCCGCCAGCACCCCGAGGACCAGCAGCCGCTTGGCGAACTTGCCCCTGCGGGTGCGGCGGGTGCGCTTCTTGGTGAGCTTCTCGATGTCGGCGGCCGACACCTGGCCGCGCAGCGCCGCGATGGCCGCGCTGCCGCGGGCCACGGCCTCGTCCCGTACGGGCTCGGCGGCGGCGCGGGCCCGCAGGGCCGCCTGGTCGACCTTGGGCGGCAGGGCCTCGCGGGCGTGCTCGATGCGGGGGGCGAGGTGGGCGCGGTACTGCTCACCGGCGGTGGAGCGGGCCTGGTGGGCCGCGGTCGACACCTTGGGCGCGAGCCGTACGCGTGCCTCGTGCGCAAAGTGCGCGGCGGTGTCCTTGGCCGTGCCGGCGTAGGGCGCCACCACATCCGCGGCGTGCCGCACGCTGTCCTTGGCCGTGCCGGTCGCGGCTCGCACGCTGTCCTTGCGGGTCACGGTTCCTCCTCCTCGGTGGCGTGTCCGGGGGCTTGGCGTTTGTCCCCAATGTATGCAGTATCTGTCGCCTGTCCCCGCGAATGAAGATCATGCCTGTCCGGCGGCCTGACGGCATGTGCGGGCGGGCATCCGGGGCATAAGGAGCTTCGGCTGACGATGCCACGGTTGGGGGCCGGGCGCGCCCGTTCGGCGACTACTGGCGGCGGGAAGCGGTGGGAAGCGACGGATAAGCGCCGAGAAGGTGTCCGAAGACGCCCGTAGGCGGCGGCCGGGCGACGTCCGAGCGCGTCCGTGCGAGGATCGGGGAAAGTCAGTGAAGTCTATGGAAGGTAGATCGTGGCCGAGCAGCTCTACGCCACCCTGAAGACCAACAACGGCGACATCGTGATCCGGCTGCTGCCGGACCACGCGCCCAAGACGGTCAAGAACTTCGTCGAGCTCGCCGAGGGCACTCGCGAGTGGACCAACCCGGAGACCGGTCAGAAGTCCACGGACAAGCTGTACGACGGCACTGTCTTCCACCGTGTCATCAGCGGGTTCATGATCCAGGGCGGCGACCCCCTGGGCAACGGCACCGGCGGCCCCGGCTACAAGTTCGCGGACGAGTTCCACCCCGACCTCGCGTTCAACAAGCCGTACCTGCTGGCCATGGCCAACGCCGGCCCGGGCACCAACGGCTCGCAGTTCTTCCTCACGGTCTCCCCGACCGCGTGGCTGACCGGCAAGCACACCATCTTCGGCGAGGTCGTCGACCCGGCGAGCCAGAAGGTCATCGACGCCATCGCGGCCACGGACACCAACCCGCGCACGGACCGCCCGGTCAACGACGTCGTGATCCAGTCCGTCGTCGTCGAGCGCCGCTAACCGTCGAGCGCCGCTCGGGCCGAGCCCGTAGCGGAATTCGTACGGGAACCCAGCGCCCCGCCCGTCCGTAGAGAGGGGCGGGGCCTGCGTACGTACGCGAAGACCGGAAACCGCCTGGCGCCGCCGCCGGCGGGCATGGCCGACCGGCAGGGGGCAAGGGGAGACGATGGAGGACCAGGCGGTCTGCTGCTACCGGCATCCGGACCGGGAGACGGGCGTGCGCTGCGTGCGCTGCGAACGGCCGATCTGCCCCGATTGCATGGTCAGCGCCTCGGTGGGCTTCCAGTGCCCCGAGTGCGTCAGTACCGGCTCGGGCACCGGGCAGCCCCCGCGGGCCAACGCCCCGCGCACCGTCGCGGGCGGCGCCGTGACCGCCGATCCGCGCCTGGTCACCAAGGCCCTGCTGGGCATCAACATCGCGGTCTTCGTCGCGGTGTATTTCGTGGGGGACTCCCTCACCGACGCCCTCACCTTGATCGGGAAGGCGTACGACCCGAACCTCCCCGGCTTGGTCGGCGTCGCCGACGGCCAGTGGTACCGGCTGCTGACCTCGATGTTCGCGCATCAGGAGATCTGGCACATCGGCTTCAACATGCTCTCGCTGTGGTGGCTGGGCCCGCCGCTGGAGGCGGCCCTGGGCCGCGCCCGGTTCCTCGCGCTGTTCCTGGTGGCGGGGCTCGGCGGCAACGTGCTGGCCTATCTGCTCTCGCCCCAGAACATGGGGACGCTCGGCGCCTCCGGTGCGATCTTCGGGTTGCTGGGCGCCACCGCGGTGCTGATGCGGCGCCTCAACTACGACATGCGGCCGGTCATCGCGCTGCTCGCGCTGAACCTGCTCTTCACCTTCACCTTCGCCGGCATCTCCTGGCAGGCGCACCTCGGCGGGCTGGTGGTCGGCACGGTGGTCGCGTACGGGATGGTGCACGCGCCCCGCGACAAGCGGGCCCTTGTGCAGTGGGGCACGTGTGCGCTGATGCTGCTCGTGATCGCCGCCGTGGTGGTCGTACGGACCGTGCAGCTCAACAGCTGACCCCGGCCGGCCTTGGCCAACCTCGATCGGCCTCGACCCCTGACGGCCCCGAGTTGTCCACAGAGAATGACCGATCTTGTGCACGCTGTGGGGAACTGCTGTTCGCGTCGTCCCCGATCCGCGTTTGCCCAGGAAGACAGCGGTGTGATGGTGCGCACGGAGTGCGGTCCACCAGTCACACCGGCGTCAACGCCTGGGAAGTTATCCACAGATCTTCTGAGTTTTTCCCCAGTGTGGATGAGGGTGTGGATAACTCGGCGGCAGGCTCAGGGCATAGCCGTCGGCTGTATGGCCCAGCGGGAGCGGGGCACATGGCTCAGCGGGAGCGAGCACACGGCTCGACGGGAGCGGGCGTATGGCTCAGCGGGGCCCGGCGCACAGCCCGGTACGGGGCCGGCCGGGCTATTTCCACTGGGTGGAGACCACGAACCCCGCGGCGATGAAGCCGAAACCGATCACGATGTTCCAGTTGTGCAGGGCCGAGATCGGCAGATCTCCGCGCGTCACATAGAAGACGACGATCCATGCCAGGCCCTGGGCGAACATCGCCAGCATCAGCGGGGCCACCCAGCGGCGCCCGCTGCTCAGCCTGACGTTCTGCTGCTTCGCCGCCGGCGGCGGGGTGAAGTCGTCCTTCTTGCGGATACGTGACTTCGGCACGAGGAACTCTCCTGTCGATGCGCTGCGTGACCGCGCGGGGTACAAAACTGTCCGCCGGAACGGGCGGCGGCGGGGGTCGCCGCCGTGCCCCGGCCGTCCGTTAGCGTAGTGCTTCCGCGGCGTCGGAGAGGATAAGGGTACGTTGAGCAATTCTGCCGACTCCACCAGCACCGGCTCCCGGCGTTTCCGGCCGGTGCGGCTGCTCACGGCCGGGGTCTTCGCGCTGGCCGGCCTCATCTTCTGGATGAGCTTCAACACCGCCCAGGGCACCGACCTGCGCACCGACGACTCGATGCTCCGCCTCTCCGACCTCATCCAGGAGCGCAGCCACAAGAACGCGACCCTCGACGAGAGCGCCGCGGGCGTACGCTCCGAGGTCGACGCGCTGGCCCGGCGCGACAACGGCGGCAGCGACGCCGAGAACAAGCGCATCGCCGGCCTGGAGAAGAGCGCCGGCACCAAGCCGCTCACCGGCGGCGGGCTGAGCGTGACCCTCACCGATGCCCCGCAGGGCGCCACCGCCCGTATCCCCGGCGTCCCGGAGCCGCAGCCCAACGACCTGGTCATCCACCAGCAGGACCTCCAGGGCGTCGTCAACGCCCTGTGGCGGGGCGGCGCCAAGGGCATCCGGATCATGGACCAGCGGCTGATCTCCACCAGCGCCGTGCGCTGTGTGGGCAACACCCTCATCCTCCAGGGCCGCGTCTACTCCCCGCCGTACAAGGTGACGGCCGTCGGCGACCGGGACGCGCTGCGCAAGGCGCTGGACTCCACGCCCTCGATCCAGAACTACAAGCAGTACGTGACCGCGTACGGGCTCGGCTGGAAAGTCGACCAGCACGACGCGGTGACTCTTCCCGGCTACTCGGGCACAGTGGATCTCCACTACGCGAAGCCCGCGTCGTAGCCCCAGGCGGGTGCGGGCGTCAGTCAGGCCCCCAGCCGACGACGGGAGCGGCCGTGAAGGTGAACGCGCGTGTGATCGTCCGGACCTTCAGCGAGCTGTGCGTCACCGTCGGCACCCTGATCGTCCTGTTCGTCGTCTATGTCCTGTACTGGACCGGAGTGCGGGCCGACAGCGCCATGAACGGCGAACTCGACCACCTCCAGGACAAGTGGTCCACCGGCTCCGTGGCGTCCGGCAGCGCGCAGCCGGGCCAGTCCGGGCAGCCCACGGGGACGCCGGCCCCGCCCCCGCAGTCTTCTTATAAAGAAGGCGAGTCGTTCGCCGTCATGTACATCCCGCGGTTCGGCTCCGACTGGTCCAAGCCCGTCCTGGAGGGCACCGGCACCTCCGTGCTGAAGAAGGGCCTCGGCCACTACTCCGGCACCGCGCGCCTCGGCGAGACGGGCAACTTCGCGGTGGCCGGGCACCGCCGCACGTACGGCGACCCGTTCAAGGACTTCCCGAAGCTGCGCCCCGGCGACGCGGTGGTGGTGCGGGACGGGGCGACCTGGTTCACGTACCGCGTCGACCGCAGGCCGTACAAGACGCTGCCCTCCGACATCGGCGTCATCGACCCCGTGCCGCGGAAGTCGGGGTTCAAGGGCCCCGGCCGCTATCTCACGCTCACGACCTGCGAGCCCGAGTGGGGCCACAGCCACCGGCTGATCGCCTGGGCGCACCTCGACGCGACCCGGCCGGTGGAGAAGGGGAAGCCCGCGGCTTTGACCGGCTGACCCACCCGTCACAGGCTCGGGCCTTACCCTGGTGCTGCACCGTGCCGCCGCGACCCGTTGCGGCGGAGGGAATTCCGTCTTCGTCATCGGCAAGTAGGGACAGCATGTACGGCTGGATCTGGCGGCATCTGCCGGGCAACGCGTGGGTGCGGGCGCTGATCTCGCTCGTACTGGTGCTGGCGATCGTCTACGTGCTCTTCCAGTACGTCTTCCCGTGGGCGGAGCCGCTGCTTCCGTTCAATGACGTGACGGTCGACAACGGAATGGCGGGTACGGCCCGGTGAGCGCTCGCATCCTGGTCGTGGACAACTACGACAGCTTCGTCTTCAACCTGGTCCAGTACCTCTACCAGCTCGGCGCGGAGTGCGAGGTGGTCCGCAACGACGAGGTCGAACTCGCGCACGCGCGCGACGGCTTCGACGGCGTACTGCTCTCCCCCGGACCCGGCACGCCCGAGCACGCGGGCGTCTGCGTCGACATGGTCCGCCACTGCGCGGCCCACGGCATCCCGGTCTTCGGCGTGTGCCTGGGCATGCAGTCCATGGCGGTCGCCTACGGCGGCGTCGTCGGGCGCGCCCCCGAGCTGCTGCACGGCAAGACCTCGCCCGTCACCCACGAGGGCGTCGGCGTCTTCCACGGCCTCCCGTCGCCGTTCACCGCCACCCGCTACCACTCGCTGGCCCTCGAACAGTCCACGGTGCCGGACGAGTTGCAGGTCACGGCCCGTACGGACACGGGGATCGTGATGGGGCTCAGACACCGCGACCTGCCGGTGGAGGGCGTGCAGTTCCACCCCGAGTCGGTGCTCACGGAGTGGGGGCACCTGATGCTCGCCAACTGGCTGGTGATGTGCGGCGACGAGGCCGCCGTGGACCGCTCGGCGGGGCTCGCGCCGGTGGTGGGCAAGGTCGGCGCGTGACCGCACTCCGCCCCGAGCGTGAGGGCGCCGCGCAGGGCGCCCAGGAGCCCGTGCCGCCGTACGACCCGTACGAGGACACCGGCGCGTTCGCGGCGGCCGTCGAACTGCTCGACGACCCGCTGAACGACCCGCTCCCGGGACGGCCGACGCCGCCGCCCGCCCCGGAACCGGAGGCACAGCCCCGGCACCAGCGGCCCCAGGAGCCCGTACG
>NZ_JBHVHQ010000521.1:0-6053 GCF_042800135.1 Streptomyces sp. NPDC057654
CGTCAGCGCACCACGCAGCTCATCGGCGTCCCATGCCGCCAAGTAGGGGGCAAAATTCGGGTTCTGATCGACCCAGGACCGAAAAGCACCACGGACGTTCCGGCCGAACTCGATAGCCACATCCGCGTCAGCGCGAGCCTGCTGGACCTGAGGAACATTCGTCTGGGTATTCGCCTTCACATGCCGGATGTACTCCACGAGCTCACTCAGCGGCGACGTCGCAGTGTGATGCACCAGCATATGATTCGTGCTGTACGGATTGATCTTGACCTGCATATCGGCTGCGAGCTCATCGACCACATAACCGAGCGACGCGGGGAAAAGCCGACCCAGCTTGATGCTCCGCTCCGGCGTGACCCCCCGGAGAATCTTCAGCACCTGATCAAAAGCCGCGAACACATCAGCGCGCTCCGCCCGCCCGTCGACCATGCCGCCCTGCAACCCGCGGGACGGGTCCGAGACGACCTCCAGGACAGGTACCCCGCCGAACTTGTCCAAGGTGATGGTCAGCAGCCCCGGCAGCGAAACAACATCGCCGTACGCCGCAGGATCGTCCCCAGGAGCCAGAACCACCATGAAGCCACGCAGTTCCGCCTCGAAACCGTCGGCCGGACCATAGCCGTTGACCACAGGCCGGCGCGCGGGAACGGGAACCAGCGGCACCAACTGACTCCTGTTCGCGGGCGCGGCGGCCCGCTGCGAGGAGGGATCCGCCTCGGCGGCCGGCCGCGACCCGAACTCCTCCAGCCGCCGCTTGAGCGCCTGCCGCAGCTGGCTCACCACTTCCCAGCGGTGGCTGGACCGCGACTTCCCCGCACGCCAGTTGTCCACCGCGGACAGCACACGCCGCAGATCCCGCTCCCCCGGATGCGCGGGCAGCCGCCGTACGGCGTCGTCAATCGCACGCAACTCATTGGAACGCCGCCTGCCCGAAACGGAGGAGAGCCGCTCCCAGTCACGGATCGGGTCGGGGGCGCCCGGACGCCGGCTCGGAGGCGCGAAATGGCTCTCCTCGTCGCCCGGCTGAACGGGCGGTCGAGTCCGCCCGTGCTGCTCGGTGTGAAGGGGCTGCGGGGCCTGTCGGGTCGACTGCTCCGACGACACCTCCCGGGAGGTGTCCGAGGCAGCGGCGGAGTCGACGTCGGTGAAGACGGTGTCGATGGCGTCCGAGAGGCCACCGGGGTTGTGCGCGGACTCCGCCCGAAGGCCGGGCCACGGCAGGCGCACCGCCGGCATAGACGGGTCCGGCGTGACCAGATCCGCCTTAACCGGCACCAGGAACAGTCCCCCCGCCTCGGCGGGCTCGTCGCCCACCGCCTGCATGGGGGGCACCGCGCGCAGCACGTACGGCGGAGCTTCGGCGTCCTGCGCCGGCACGTCGTCCGTGATCGGAGCCTCGGCGAAGTCGATCTCACCGGTGTCCGCGTGCAACCGCGCTCCGGTGTCGTGCACGAAGTCCAGGCCCTGCCTGTTCCACCCCTGCGCGTGCAGCACGCGCCCGTCGGGGTGCCTGATATCGCCGTCAGCGCCTATCGCATAGCGCACCGGCGCCGACCGCCGACCCGAACTCGGCTCCGCCGACTGCTCCACCACGAACGGCCCTGCCGGCATTCCCTGCCGCACCTCGGGAACCAGTCCGACAGGCATCTCGGCGACCGCCCTCCGCGGCCCGCCGGACGCCCCGCCACGCAACCGCACCGGCTGACCATTCACAATGGTCTGCGCGATCGCCTCACCCCGAGCACGCATCGGCTGCCGAAGAACCCAGCCGTCCAGTCCCGCGTGGAACCGCGCCACCTCATCCGGCGAAGGCTGATACCGGACCCCCGGCATCAACCGCCCCAACTCCCGCCGAACCTCCGGCACCAAAAACCCAAGATCCTCCCGGCCCAACTCACCCGTCGGCACACCACCCGAACCAGAACCAGAACCAGAATCCAGCCGAAGACCCGCACCCCGACGCACCCGCACAACCTCAGCCGCAGCAAACGCACCCGGATTCCACTGAACCCTCACCACATTTCCAGCACCATCAAAAACAGTCACCCTGGAAATAAACTCAGGCCGAATACCCTTCCAGAAAGCAACCTCCTGCTGCGGCGGATACGCATGCCGAGGAAGACTCGCCATAAAATCATACCCACCCGGCGCATCAACATGATACCGATACGCAACACCATTCTGCACCGCCCACGCAGGAAGAGCCCCCTCCTCCTCCCCGAACACACCATCACGCGACGTACTCACCAACGCCGTTTCAATATGATCAACCTGATAGAACCGAAGACTCACCGGACGCTTATCATTATGCGGACGGAAACCCTCACCAAAAATCACCTCCGGCGGACGCGAATCCCACCGAAACAACGGCTCCACATCCACACGGTAAACAACCCGAAAAGCCCTGCCTCCCCCATCCGGACCACCCGCGAGATCCCCGATCCGCGCAACCGGCAAATCCTCCGGCCGCGGCCCATAAACACTGTCACCAAAACCAACCGCAGGCTGCGGAACAAAAGAAGTCTCCCGCGCAAACCGCTGATACTCCTCCCGGAAAGCCTCCTCGTCCAGCGCATTGTCATCATCCGACGAATACCACTCGCTCGACACCGACGGAGGACGGGAAAACTCAGGACGCCCCGACCCCCCAGCACCCCACGACCCGCCAGACGCCCCGCCCCGCAACGGCCCGGAGAACCACGGCCGAGCCACGCCAGTGCGAGCCGCGATCCCGTCCTGGACCATGCCGAGCGCGACATACGTGCCCAGCTCCCGGCTGTCGGCGTGCTTGAACCCGAAGGGCCGGTTGGCGAGCAGCTCCCGCAAGTCCTCCAACTCGGGCGGATCCAGATGCCCGTGCTTCAGGCGCACCAGTTCCTGCTTCACCTCGTCCCACAACGCCTCCTCCTGCGGCATCTGCCGCACCACCCGAGGAGACGGCGACACACCCACATCCACCGGCACGGACGGATCGTCGAAGACACTGCCAATGGCGTCCTCGATGGAACCCGGGACCGGCTCGGCAAGAGACTCGGGCGCCACCTCGGCCTGCTGCTGGTTCTGGTGCTGGTCTTCGGGACGGGCGGCGACGGGGTCCTCCGCGGGCTCCGTCCGGTCACCGACCCCGAACCCGCGGAAGGCCCCCTCACCGACCGGCGCGTCCCACACAACACGCCACGGAATCCGCACCGGAACCGCCCCGGAAGCCGACCCCTCCGGCACCATCACCAGACCAGCCTGCCGAACCCCGCCACTGATCTGCTCATAACGCGGCGGAACCACACGCAACACATACGACGGCCCGGCCAAATCCACCGACAACGGCTCATCGCCGACCGCAGGCACGGAGAAATCAAACACGCCGCTGCCCCCACGCAGCACACCACCCAGATCGTGAACGAAATCCAGCCCCTGCCTCAACCACCCCTGCCCATACAGCACCTGCCCATCAGGCCGCGTCACAGCGCCATCCGCCGCAATCTCATACCTCTGCACCACCGGCCGGGAAGCCGACGGTTCCCCCGGCCCCGAAACCGACGTCTGCGTAACAACAAGACGCCCGGCCTCCCGGCCCACACCCCCACCACTCACATGAACCTCAGTACGCCGGCCGGCTCCCCCCACGACCGCGCCCCCACGCAGCCCCTGCCCCGACGACGGCCCAACACCCACATTCCAGTCACCGGCCCCCCGGGTGACGGTAACCACCTTGAACGGACCCGAATGCCGAAGCAACAACGGCACCCCACCCAGCAGGATCTGATCCCTGCCCGACTGGGCCGCAGACCGCGATATCGCAGAACCCACATCGACGGTCTCCACCTCAAGCGGAATATAACCAGGCTCACCACCAAGAGCCTCATTAACGGCCTCGATATTCCTCACAAGATCCGCCGCCTGCCCCCCCACGTTCATCTCATTATCCGTGAGAATCAACGCCTTGCTGCGAGGACCCAGAACATGCTCAATGGAACCCGCCAGCCCACCAGGACCCCCCATCCTGGCCCACGGCCCCGGATGCGGAACCAGCATTTCAGTAAACGGCACATGCCGACCAAATTCACTGACCGGACCCCGGACCAACACAGGCGTCAAACCCTCAGCCGACTGCACCTGACTTCCGATGAAAGGCACCATCTCCGGGTCATACGCGCTGAGGTTATCCCTCAGCTTCAGCGCATCCGTCAAGAACTGCGCTTCCTCCCGACCCGCAGAACCATCCACAGCGGCGACAACCGTATTACGGCTCTCCTCCAAAAAATCCCCGATAATCGCGAACCCAGCCGCCCCCAGACGCTCCCGATGCTCCGGATGCAAATCCCCATACCAGCCCATCCGCTGAACATCGCCCCACCCCACCTCCCTGAAATCACCGTCCTCCCCCCCCTCATACAAATCAGCAAGATTTCCCTCTTCATCCCCCCTGGGCAACGCCGGAAGACCACCACCCCCCTGAACACCAGAAGCCCCGCCCCGCAGTGGTCCACTGCCCAGCCGCAGCCCTCCCGGCCACTGCGACGAGGACGTTGTGACCGCGAATCCGTCACGAGGTCCCGTGCCCGTCCACGGAGCGCTCCGCCGGGCGTCGGCCGGTAGCCGCAGCCAGCGACGCGCCTCGTCGTTCAGGGCCAGATCCTCGGGGGCCGGATGCGCCAAGCGCTCCGCCCAGGGCTCCAGCTCCTGGACCTTCGCCGATAGCGCCAGGTCGTACGCCTGCGACTCGCGCGCCGTGACGTGCCGCTTGCCGATGGAGCGCAGTTCCATCACGGCCTTTCCGGCGTCCAGCCCCGGAAATTTGGTCAGGCCGATCTGTTCTTCCAGACTGACGGGTTCGTCCGCGATACCGAAGCCGGTACGGAGCAGATCCTCCACGGTGCCCGCGAAATCCGGCATATTGTAGTCCAGCGGCTGGACGGTCTCATCCGGTGCAGGTTTCCGCAGGCCCATTAGCTTGTAGTAGAGGTCCGCTGCGTCCGGAATCCTGGCCTGGATGCTCCGGTCGAAGTCCTTCAGCCGCTCCTCGGCGGAGTCCTGCAAGTCATTTTGCGTACGCTCCGGAAGCGCTTCGAAGAGTTCATGGAGTTCATGCCGCGGAAGTACTGCGGCATGGGCCTTCCAGAGCGCGTTTCCGAGACGGCCGTTGACCATCATGGCCGCCGTCACGTACACGACGGCGTCGTGGAACCGGCGGGCCTGCACGGCGGCATCGGGAAGGCCGTCCAACATCCCGAGTGCGTCCGAGATCTCCTCGGGACCGAAGTCCTCCCCGCGGGCTTCCCGGACAAGCTGCCCGGCGGCACCGAGATCGGCGAACTTCAGCGCGTCGCCCAGGTGGTCCCGCGTGTAGTAACCATGACTCTGATCCCGCCAGGTGTTCTCGTACACGTACCGCAGGAAAGAATGTCCCACACTCGGTCGCACGCCCTCGTTGAAGTGGTCGTGCGAACCCGGCCAGTCCCCGATCGGCCGCGGCCCGATCTTCCAGCCCTCGCCTTCCTCCGTGAGCGTCCAGCCTTCCGGAAGGAAGTCCTGGAGGGATATGCCGGGAGCGCTTCCCGCCTCACCGGATATTCCGTTGAACGCCTGCTCCAGCTGGAGTTCGTGACGGAACAATTCATGCCGGTCGGCGTAGTTCTCACCAGGCAGTGTGCCGGCCACGCCGAATATCGGTTCAGGGATGGCGACCTGCCGCACAAAGCCATCGATCTCCTCCGGGTCCACATCATCCGGAATCGACTGGCCCTTTCCCTGCCGGGCCTTGATCGCACTCGCGACCGTCCGATGGTATTCACCGTCCGGTCCTGTGTACACATTTTTGATCTCGATCGTCAGCTTGGACGTGTCCCCGTCGGGCCCCACCGCCACGACATCCTTCAAAAATTCGCCGATGTCAGCGAAGCCGTCCTTGGCCATCGGGAAGGTGAATTCCTTCTCCCTCCCGGAACCCCCGCCCCGCAGCGGCCCGGAGAACCACGGCCGAGCCACGCCAGTGCGAGCCGCGATCCCGTCCTGGACCATGCCGAGCGCGACATACGTGCCCAGCTCCCGGCTGT
>NZ_JBHVHQ010000522.1:0-6045 GCF_042800135.1 Streptomyces sp. NPDC057654
GCTGGTGACACGACGTCGCCGCCCGCCCAGATCTCGCGGACCCCGGCGAAGCACTCCGGGCGCTCCTCCGCCAGCACCCGGAACAGCCCGGCGCTCACGAACATGCCGGTGACGGACTGCTCGGTGATCACAGCCGCCAGCTCCGTGCCGCTGAGGCGGCCCGCGGGGGCGACGACGACCCGGCCGCCGGTCAGCAGGGGCGTCCAGATCTCGAACGTCGAGGCGTCGAAGGCGTACGGGGAGTGCATCAGCACCCGCTCGTGGTTGCCGCGCCGCCAGTAGCGGTCCGCCGCCAGGTGCACCACATTGCGGTGCGTGTTGGCCACGCCCTTCGGGACGCCCGTGGAGCCGGACGTGAACATCACGTAGATCAGCTGCCGCGCGTCCGTCGGGACCTTCGGGTCGGTGTCCGGCTGGCCCGCGTACGCCTCGTCGTCTCCGACGCGGACGATCGGCGCATCGACGGCGAACCCGACGGCTTCCGGTTCCCGGTCCGTGAGCAGGGCCACCGCGTCCGTGCTGCCGAGGATGAATTCGGAGCGGCTCGCGGGCTGGTTCGGGTCGAGCGGTACGTACACGCCGCCCGCCTTCAGCACGGCGAGGCTGGAGACCACCACCTCCATCGACCGTTCTTGCAGCACCGCCACCCGGCTCTCCGGGCGCACCCCCAGACCGAGCAGCCGGTGCGCGAGACGATTGGCCCGCGCGTTCAGCTCCGCGTAGGTGAGGGACCGCTCCCCCGAGACCACCGCCACCGCGTCAGGCGTGGCCGCCGCCTGCTCCTCGAAGAGCACATGCACCGCGATGTCCGCCGGGAAGTCGACATCCGTGTCGTTCCACTCCGTGACCACGCGGCGCCGCTCGGCGTCGTCGAGGACGTCGACGCGGCCCACCGGGCGTTCCGGGTCCGTGACAACTACCTCCAGCACCCGCGTGAAGCGCTCGGCGATCGCTTCGACGCGCGCGCGGTCGAGCAGGTCGGGCTGGAAGTCCCAGACGAAGCGGAGCTGTTCGCCAGGGAGCGCCTTGAGGCCGAGTGGGTAGTGCACGGCGTCGCGCGCCGCCGCCCGGTGGAGCCGCAGCCCGGACGCCTCGATCAGATCGGTGAACTCGCCATTGTCGAGCGGGTAGTTCTCGAAGACCAGTGAGGTGTCGAAGAGTTCGCCGACGCCGGTCGCCCGCTGGATGTCGGCGAGGCCGAGGTGCTGGTGGTCCAGCATCGCCGTCTGCTCGTCCTGGATGCGGGCCAACAGGCGCGAAAGGGGTTCGGCGGGGCGCAGCCGGGCTCGCAGCGGCAGGGTGTTGATGAACAGGCCCACCATGTCCTCGACGCCCGCCAGTTCCGGCGGCCGGCCGGAGACGGTGACGCCGAAGACCACGTCCTCACGACCCGTCAGGCCGGCCAGTACGAGCGCCCAGGCGCCCTGCACGACGGTGTTCAGCGTCAGCCCGTACGCACGGGCCCGCTCCGCGAGCGCGGCCGTGCGCTCCCGCGAGAGCGCGAGCTCCACCTTCCGCGGGTCGGACACGGCGTGCTCGGCGTCGACGGGTGCGATGCGGGTGGGCTCCTCGAAGCCTTCCAGCGCCTCGCGCCACGCCGCTTCCGCTGCCGAACGGTCCTGTGCGGCCAGCCACTTGAGGTGATCGGTGTACGGGCGTACGGCGCGCAGCTCGTGGCCGCCGCCGTAGAGCGCGAACAGTTCCCGCAGGACGATCGGCGACGACCAGCCGTCCAGCAGGAGGTGATGGCAGGTCAGCACCAGCCGGTGGCGGCCGTCGCCGAGGGCGAGCAGGGTGAAGCGCAGCAGCGGCGGACGGGACAGGTCGAAGCGGCGCTGCCGTTCCTCCTTCAGGAACCGCTCGGTCGCGGCCTCCCGCTCCGCCTCCTCCAGCCCGGACAGGTCCAGCTCGCGCCACGGCACCTGGGCCACGGCCTCGGCGGGGATCACCTGCACGGGGCGGCTCAGCCCCTCGTGCCGGAACCCGGCGCGCAGGTTGGCGTGCCGCGCCAGCAGCGCCTGCCCCGCGGCGCGGAAGGCCGGGACGTCGAGTGTGCCCTCGAAGTCGAGGACGGTCTGGACGGTGTAGACGTCGTCGCCGCGCTCGTCGAAGAGGCCGTGGAACAGCAGGCCCGACTGGAGCGGCGACAGCGGCAGCACGTCCACCGCGCCCGGCTCGGCGGCCACCAGCTCCGCGAGCTCGTCGGCCGGCAGCGCCGTCAGCTCCACACCGTCCGGCTCGTCGGACGTGGCGGACGACACCGTGCGGGAGTGAGCGTCGAGAGCGGCTACGGTCCGGTGCTCGAAGACCTCGCGGACGGAGAACTCCAGCCCCGCCCGGCGGGCCCGGCTCACGAGCTGGAGGGACAGGATGCTGTCGCCGCCGAGGTCGAAGAAGCTGTCGTCGACGCCGACCGCCGGCACGCCCAGCACCTCGGCGTAGAGCGCGGCCAGCAGCTCCTCGCGCGGGGTGCGGGGCTCGCGGCCGGCGGTCTCCGCACCGTATTCGGGGGCGGGCAGGGCCTTGCGGTCGAGCTTGCCGTTCGGGGTGAGCGGCAGCGCGCCGAGGGCGACGACGGCGGACGGCACCATGTAGTCGGGCAGGGCCTCGCCCACGTGGCGGCGCAGCGCGCCCGCGTCGGCTTCGGCCCCATCTGCGGGCACGACGTAGGCCACGAGGCGCTTGTCGCCGGGCCGGTCCTCGCGTACGACCACCGCGGTCTGGGCCACCGACGGATGGCCGCTGAGAGCCGCCTCGATCTCGCCGAGTTCGATGCGGAAACCGCGGATCTTCACCTGGAAGTCGGTGCGTCCGATGTACTCCAGCTCGCCGTCCGCACTCCACCGCACCAGGTCACCGGTCCGGTACATACGAGCGCCCGCCCGGCCGTACGGGTCGGCGACGAACCGCTCCGCCGACAGCCCCGGACGCCCGTGATAGCCGCGCGCCAGACCCTCCCCCGCGATGTACAGCTCACCGGAGACGCCGGGCGCGACCGGCCGCAGCCCGGCGTCCAGGACGTACAGCCGGGTGTTGCGGATCGGCCGCCCGATCGGCGGGGTGGTCTGAGTGCCCGTACGGGAGTACCAGGCCGCCGCGTACACCGTGGCCTCGGTCGGCCCGTAGATATTCGCCAGCCGCTCCGCGCCCACCGCCCGCACGATGTCGTTCGCGGCCTGCGCGGACAGCGCCTCGCCCGCCAGGACCACGCTGCGCGCGCCCGCGCGCAGTTCGCCGCCCGCCACGATGTGGGCGAGGGCGGAGGGCACGCCGCTCACGATCCCGGCGCGCGCGCCGGAGTACGAGCCGTCGGCGAGGGCGAGGAGGTCCCGTACCACCTCGATCGCGCCACCGGACAGCAGCGGCCCGAACATCTCGAAGACGGAGACGTCGAAGTTGAGGGACGTGGACGCCACCACGCGGGCCAGCTCCTCGGCCCCGAACTCCGCCGCCGCCCACGCCGCCAGATCCGCGACGTTCTCATGCGGCACCACGACGCCCTTCGGCATCCCCGTGGACCCTGACGTGTAGATCGCGTACGCCGGGTGGAGGGGGGACAGCGTGCCGGAGCGGTCCGCGTCCGTCGGGTCGGAGGCGGGGCGGTCCGCGACGGCCACGGCGGTCTGCGGGGCGTCGAGCACCAGGCGCTCGGGGCCGCCGTCCGGCAGCCGCGACAGCACGTCCTCGACCGTGATCAGCAGGGCGGGCGCGGCGTCGGCGAGCAGGTGGGCGATGCGGTCGGCCGGGTAACCCGGGTCCACGGGCACGTACGCGGCGCCGGACTTCAGCACCGCGAGCACGGCGATGATGGTGAGCTCCGAGCGCGGCAGGGAAATCCCCACGAAGCCCTCGGGGCCCGCGCCCAGCGAGATCAGGAGATGCGCGAGCCGGTTGGCACGCTCGTTCAACTCGGCGTAACTGAGCGTGACTTCACCATATGTGACGGCGACGGCATCGGGCGTACGGGCCGCCTGACGCTCGAACAGTTCCGGCAGCGTCGCCCGTGGCACCTCGGCCGCCGTGTCGTTCCACTCCTCCAGCACCCGCCGCCGCTCGTCCGCGCCCAGCACGTCCACCTGACTGACCGCCAGCTCCGGCGCGGCCGTCACCGCCTCCAGCAGCCGCACGAACCGCTCCCCGATCCGTGCGACCGACTCGCGGTCGAACAGGGCTGGCTGGTAGTGCAGCCGGAAAGAGAGGGACTCGCCGGGCAGGGCGACGAGGCCGAGGGGGTAGTGCACGGCGTCGCGCGCGGTGGCACCGCGCAGCCGCAGCCCGGCGTCGGCGGCCGACGCGCCGAGCCCGTCCGCGTCGAGCGGGAAGTTCTCGAACACGAGAAGCGTGTCGAAGAGTTCGCCGAATCCGGTGTGGCGCGCGATGTCCGTCAGGCTCAGGTGCTGGTGGTCCAGGAGCCGGGTCTGCTCGTCCTGGAGACGGGCGAGGAACCGCGCCAGGGGCTCGGCGGGGAGCGGCCGGGCGCGCAGCGGGAGGGTGTTGATGAACAGGCCCACCATGTCCTCGACGCCCGCCAGCTCCGGCGGGCGACCGGAGACGGTGACGCCGAAGACCACGTCCTCACGGCCCGTCAGGCTGCCCAGTACCAGGGCCCAGGCGCCCTGCACGACGGTGTTCAGCGTCAGCCCGTACGTACGGGCACGCTCCGCGAGCGCGGCTGTGCGCTCCGGGGTCAGCGCGAACTCCACGCGTTCCGGCTCTGCTTGCGCGTACTCACCGATAGGCGCGACGCGGGTCGGCTCCTCGAAGCCCGCGAACGCTTCCCGCCATGCGGCCTCGGCCGCCGAACGGTCTTGTGCGGCAAGCCACTTGAGGTGGTCGCTGTACGGGCGTACGGCGGGAAGTTCGTGGCCGCCGCCGTAGAGCGCGAACAGTTCGCGGGCGAGCACGGGCAGCGACCAGCCGTCGAGCAGCAGGTGGTGGTGGGTGAACACCAGTTGGTGGCGGTCGTCGCCGAGGGTGAGCAGGGTGAAGCGGAGCAGCGGCGGCCGGGACAGGTCGAAGCGCTCGTCCCGGTCGCGGGCGAGGAAGAGTTCGGCCTCCGCCTCGCGCTCCGCGCCCCCGAGGCCCGACAGGTCCAGCTCGCGCCAGGGCAGCGCGGCCTCGGCGGGGATCATCTGCACGGGGCGGCTGAGCCCCTCGTGCCGGAATCCGGCGCGGAGGTTCGGGTGGCGGTCCAGCAGTGTCTGGCCCGCGGCCCGCAGGGCAGGGGCGTCGACGGTGCCTTCGAGGTCGAAGCGGACCTGGAGGGTGTAGATGTCGGGGCCCTGGTCGTCGTAGAGGCCGTGGAAGAGCAGGCCCGACTGGAGCGGCGACAGCGGCAGCACGTCCACCGCGCCCGGCTCGGCGGCCATCAGCTCCGCCAGTTCGTCGGCGGGCAGCGCCGCCAGCTCCACACCGTCCGGCTCGCCGGAGACGGCTGACGACACCGTGCGGCAGTGCTCACCGAGGGCGGCGGCGGTGCGGTGCTCGAAGACCTCGCGGACGGTGAACTCCAGCCCGGCCCGGCGGGCGCGGCCGACGAGGCGCAGCGCGAGGATGCTGTCGCCGCCGAGGTCGAAGAAGCTGTCGTCGATGGTGGTGCGGGTGACGCCGAGGACGTCCGCGTACAGGCCGGTCAGCAGCGTTTCGCGGGCGTCGCGCGGGGCCCGCCCGGCGGAGCCGGCGCTGTAGTCGGGGGCGGGCAGGGCGTCGCGGTCGAGCTTCCCATTGGGCGTCAGGGGCAGTTCGTCCAGCGTGACGACGGCGGACGGCACCATGTAGTCGGGCAGGGCGGCGAAGGCGTGCTCGCGCAGTGCGCCGGGGCCGGGGCGGTGGCCGGGTGCCGGCACGACGTAGGCGACGAGGCGCTTGTCGCCGGGCCGGTCCTCGCGCACGACCGCCGTCGTCCGGGCGACAGAGGGGTGGGCGCCGAGTACGGCCTCGACCTCGCCGGGTTCGATGCGGAACCCGCGGATCTTGACCTGGAAGTCGGTGCGGCCGACGTACTCCAGGTTCCCCTGGGGGTTCCACCGCGCCAGGTCGCCCGTG
>NZ_JBHVHQ010000523.1:0-6039 GCF_042800135.1 Streptomyces sp. NPDC057654
GCCACGTACGAGGTGCCGAGCAAGGTGCCCGTGACCCACCGCAGCCGGGCGCGGGTGCGCCGCAGCACGTCCGCCGCCTCGGCCCCCTTGACGCGGGCGAGCACGGGCACGAGCACCGCGCCCGCCGAGACCGCGCCGAGGGCGCTGACGATCCAGTCGAGGGTGTTGGGGGCCCAGACGGCGACCCGGTCGCCGGGCTCGACACCGGAGGCGACACAGGCCGCGGCGGCACGCTCGACTCTCCGGCCGAGCTGCGCGTACGTGACGCGGGTACGGCCGTCGGCGACCGCCTCTCGCGCGGCGTACCGCTCGGCCGCCACCCGGACCAGGTTGGGAATCGAGCCGAACTCCACGTCACCGCGCATCGTATGACCTCCCGCACCACTAGCTGACTACCCGTCAGATTAGCGGTAGCCTTCCCCCCTGTCAGCAGCGACGCGGGCATGAACATGCCTGCGCGCACGGCCATGCATACCCGTGCGGCCACGCCTGGTACGCGCACGGCGCATATGACCACGACCACAGTCACGAGCACAGCTGACAGCTACAGGCACCGGCGCGAGCACGAGCAGCAGCGCGGACACGACCGCGGACCGGCCGCGGAAGGACCCGACCACGGAGGTGGCGATGGCGGCAACGCTCAAGGACGCTACAGCGATAGTCGGAATAGGCCAGACCCCCTTCGCCAAACAACTACCCGAATCCGAACGGACCTTGGCGTGCCGCGCCATCGTCGCCGCCCTCGACGACGCGGGCATCCCCCCGTCCCAGGTCGACGCCTTCGCCTCGTACACGATGGAGGAGACCGACGAGGTCGAGGTCGCCAAGGCCATCGGCGCGGGCGACGTGACCTTCTTCTCCAAGGTCGGCTACGGCGGCGGAGGTTCCTGCGCCACCCTCGCCCACCTCGCCTCCGCCATCGCCACCGGACAGGCGTCCGTCGGCGTCGCCTGGCGCTCCCGCAAGCGCGGCTCAGGCCCCCGCCCCTGGTCCAACACCGCCGTCCAGCTCCCCACCCCCGGACAGTGGACCCGCCCGTTCGGACTCCTGCGCCCCGCCGACGAGATCGGGATGCTGGCCCGCCGCTATATGCACGAGTACGGCGCGACCCGCGACCACCTCTTCAACGTCGCCCTCGCCTGCCGCAACCGGGCCAACCAGAACCCGGCCGCGATGATGTACGAACGCCCCCTGACCCGCGATATGTACATGACCTCGCGCTGGATCAGCGACCCCCTCTGCCTCTTCGACAACTGCCTGGAGACGGACGGCGCGCTGGCCTGCGTCCTCGTCTCCGCCGAGCGGGCCCGCGACTGCCGCACCAAGCCCGTATACGTCCACTCCGTCGCCCAGGGCCTCCCCGCCCAGCACCACGGCATGGTCAACTACTGGAACGACGACCCCCTCACCGGCCCCGCCTGGACCGCCGCCCGGCACCTGTGGAAGACCGCCGACTTCGGCCCCCAGGACGTGCACGTCGCCCAGATCTACGACGCCTTCACCCCCCTCATCCCCCTGTCCCTGGAGGGCTACGGCTTCTGCGGGCGCGGCGAAGGAGCGGCCTTCACCGAAGGCGGCGCCCTGGAGAGCGGCGGCCGGCTGCCCATCAACACGGGCGGCGGCGGACTCAGCGAGGCGTACGTCCACGGCTTCAACCTGATCAATGAAGGCGTCAAACAGCTCCGCGGCACCTCCACCGCGCAGGTGCCCGACGCGGAGACCTGCCTGGTCACCGCGGGCGAGGGAGTCCCCACTTCGGCGCTGCTGCTGAGGAGTTGAGTTCTCATGTCCCCCATCATGAAGGCCACCACTGACAACGGCCTGCTGCTGCCTGTCGCCGACGAGGACGGCGCGCCCTTCTGGGAGTACGCGGCCCGCGGCGAACTGCGCGTACAGACCTGCGCCGCCTGCGACGAGCCCCGCTTCCCGCCCCGCCCCTGCTGCCCGCACTGCCAGTCCTTCGACAGCACCTGGGCCAAGATGTCCGGCCGCGGCCGCATCTGGTCGTACGTGTTCCCGCACCCGCCACTGCTGCCCGCCTACGCCGAACAGGCCCCGTACAACGCGATCGTCGTCGAGCTGGCGGACGCCCCGCACATCCGCCTCGTGGGAAACCTGGTCGCCGCTCCCGACGCCGCGCTGAACTCCGTGGACCCCGCGAGGCTCCGCATCGGCGCCCCCGTCAAAGCGGTCTTCGCCGAGCTGGCCGAGGGCGTCACCGTCCCGCGCTGGATGCTGGAGCGCCCGTGAGCGCCAAGGACGGGGACAGCTCCGCGTGCAGGGACGGGGACCCGGCCGTACCCAGGGACGGGGACCCGGCCGTACGCACCGAGAAGGGTCCGGACGGCGTCGTACTCGTCACCCTCGACCGCCCCGAGCGCCACAACGCGATCGACCTGGCCACGGCCGCCGAACTGACCGCCGTATGGCGCGCTCTGCGCTCCGACGACTCCGTCCGGGCCGTCGTCCTCACCGGCGCGGGCGACCGCGCCTTCTGCACCGGCATCGACCGTAACGTGGACGTTCCGCAGCCCGCCTCCCCCTTCTCCATGGACGACCCGCTCATCGCCATCGGCCCCAAGGCCGCCGACCTGTGGAAACCGGTCGTCGCGGCCGTCGGCGGGATGGCCTGCGGCGGGGCGTTCTACCTGTTGGGCGAGGCCGAGTTCGTCATCGCCGCCGAGAACGCGACCTTCTTCGACCCGCACACCGCCTACGGCATGGTCAGCGCGTACGAGTCCATCTACATGGCGCAGCGCATGCCCGCCGGGGAGGTCGCGCGGATGGCCCTGATGGGCACCGCCGAACGCCTCTCGGCGCGCCGGGCGTACGAGACGGGGCTGGTGTCCGAGGTGGTCGCGCCCGGCGAGGCCGTCGCCGCCGCCCTGCGCGCCGCGGCCGTCATCGCCTCGTACCCGACGGAGGCCGTCCAGGGGACCGTACGGGCCCTCTGGGCGACGAGGGAGGCCGCGCGGGCGCAGGCCCTCGCACTGGCGCCGCCGCTGATCGCGCTCGGCAACCTGCCGCCGGACCGGCAGGCGGAGCTGTTCGCCGGGCGCGCCCGTACGGACGGCTACCGGGTGCGGTAGCCGTCGGCGGGAGGGGCGGGGACGCGGGGGCGGGGACGGGAACGGAGCGGGGCGAGCGCGTAGTCGGCGACGGGCGGGCGGGCAGCCGGACAGGCGGTCAAGGCGGGCGGTCAGGGCTGGTGGTCAGCCGACCGACCGCAGGCGGCAGGAGACCAGGTCACCGGCTGCCTTCTTCATCGACGCCGCCGGGTACACGCGTACGGTCCCCGGCGCGCCGCCTGCCAGCGTGATGCGGGCGGTGCCGACCGAGACGGAGTGGTACTGCGCGTCGAGGAAGTCGACGGTGACGCCGTAGGAGGCCCGCGCGCTGCCGCGGTTGGTCACGCGGACGGTCGCGGCCTCGTGCTTCACGTCCTCCGCGACGCACTGGACGATCTGCGCCTCCGGCCGCGCGGCACGGTCGGGGGACGCGCTGTGCGTACTGCCGTGCGTACTGCCGCGACTCCCGGCGGACGAGCCGTACGAGCCCGAGGAGCCGTAACTGGAGCCGGAGCCGGAGTTCGAGCCCGATCCGGAGCCCGTTCCGGAGTCCGATCCGCTGCTGTGGCGCGAGTGGGAGCTGCTGCACCCGCCGCCACCGCCGTGCCGGCTGGAACTGCCGTGATACCCGCGGCTCCCGTGACCGCCGTGGCTTCCGTGCCCTCCCCGGCTGAAGCCGGTGAGCGAGACCAGTACGAGCGCGACGACGGCCGTGAGCCGCAGATGGCGACCTGCCATGTTTCTTCCTCCCCCTGTGGATACCCGTACCGCACACTGCCTTGGTTGACGGGCTCGCGTCACGTTAGCAGCGGCCGACGACGACGGAGCCACGCATGGCGAGCGGTCGGAACCGGGCGTAGCGTCGAAATCAGGGCGACCGGAAACGAGAGAGTGAGGCGAATGCCCGTGGTGCGCAACGCACTCGGTTCCGTCGTAGCCCTCATTGGAGCGGCGGCCGCCGTATGGAGCCCCTTCCGTGCCTGGTACGACGGCCGTCACGGGCGTGATTACCGCGTCCAGGACCTCTTCAACGGCATCTCCGGGACGCACGCCGAGCTGATGGGCTCGATCTTCCTGCCGATGGTGTTCGTGGGAGTCCTGACGCTGGTGGGTCTGCTGCTGCGGTCCCGGCTGCTCATCACGCTCGCGGGTGTGGTGACACTGGGGTTCACGGTGCTGTGGATGGTGCGGCAGGGCCAGCAGGCGGGCGACCTCACGGTCAACACCGACGGCAACGGGCTGAACATGGGCGTCGCGATCGCCCTCGGCGGCGGCGTGCTGCTGCTCCTCGCGGCCGTCCTCATGAGCGGCCGCCGCGGCACGCACCGACGGCGCCGCCGGGCCTCCGAGCCGGAGCCGCAGCCAGGGCGACAAGCGGATCGACAGCCGGAGCGGCAGGAACCGACGCCGTACGCCTACGGGCAGCCGGTACCGGACGAACAGCCGACCCGCTACGAGCAGCACCCACCCCGGTACGAACAGCCGCCCCAGTACGCGCAGGGGCATCAGGGAACCCACGAGGGCCCGTACTCGGATCCGTACGAGCAGCCGCGACAGGCTCGGCAGCCTCGGCAGGAGGCCCCGTACAACGAGCCGCACGGCGCGTCGAGCGATCATGACCGCGGTACGGACGCGACCCAGGAATTCGAGCGCCCGCCCGCCGCCGAGGACACCCGGCCCGCACCGCCCCCGCGCGACGGCCGCTGACTGCTGCTGACTGCTGCTGACTGCGGGGGCGGCGCGGCCGGCCCCGGAGGGCTACCGCCCGCCGCTCCGGGCCAGCCCCGTCCCCTTGCCCGCGTCGAGCGCGTACACGCATCGGTCCTTGCTACAGGCGTAGACGACGCCGCCCGCGACCACCGGCGACCCCGTGATCTCCCCGCCCGTCGCCAGCTTCCAGCGCAGCTGCCCGCCCCCGGCGTCCACCGTGTACAGGCAGTGGTCGGCGGAGCCGAAGTGCACCCGGCCGTCCGCGACGACCGGCGAGCCCACCACCTCGCCGCCGGCCGCGAACCGCCACTTCGGCGTGCCCGTGACCGCGTCGAGCGTGTAGAGCGCGCTGCCGCTCCCCAGGTGCACCGAACCGCTCGCCACCAGCACCGGCTCGATCGACTGCCGCGCCTCGGTCGCGATGCGCCAGCGATCGCGGCCGGTGGCCGCGTCGATGGCGTACACGGTGCCGAGGTAGTCGGCGATGTAGACGCCGCCGCCCGAGACCGCCGGGCCGGGCGCGAGGGCCGGGGCGCTCAGGAAGACGGCCGGCGCCTCGAACCGCCACCGCACGTCGCCCCGCGCGATGTCGATCGCCAGGACGCGGGTGCCCGCGGCCACGTACACGGCCCCGTCGGGCGCCGGCAGCAGCCGCATGGGCACACCGCCGCAGGACCCCGCGTCGCCGATCGGGTACGACCAGCGCTCCGCGCCCGTACGGGCCTCCAGCGCGCGCAGCCGGGCGTCCGCCCAGACGTACACGACGCCGTCGTGCACGACGGGCCCGTACTCGGGCGTCTCGAAGTCGGTCTGGGCGCCGCTGATCTCCCAGAGCAGCTCGCCGTTGGCCGCCTCCCAGGCCTGGACGCCGCCGCCGCGGGTGCCCGTGACGACGGTGCCGCGGTCGACCGCGAGGGAGTAGATCCAGCCGTCCGTGGCCAGCCGCCAGCGCTCCGAGCCGTCGGCGGCGTCGAGCGCGTACAGCGTCGGGCCGTCCGAGGCGTGGATGCGGCCGCCCGCGACGGCCATGGCCCAGGCCACGTCCCGCGTCTTGAACTGCCGCCGCCCGCTCGCCACTTCGAGCGCGTGCACCTCGAAGGACGTGACGTAGAGGAGGTCTCCGGAGACGGCCGGGGTCCCCCAGACGTCGTTCGACATCCGGAACCGCCACGGCCGCCAGCGCCCCCGCGCGCTCTGGTCGTGGTCGCCGCCCTCGGCCGCGGGCGGGCCTGTGGGCGCTCCCGTAGGGGCTCCCATAGGC
>NZ_JBHVHQ010000524.1:0-6014 GCF_042800135.1 Streptomyces sp. NPDC057654
GTCCAGTACGAGGCCGAGCGACGCGCTGGAGACGCTGACGGCCTCCCGGAGGAGCGGCTCCGCGGCGGCCCGGCGCAGATAGTCGATGAGGCGCTCCGCCTCGTCGGGAGCGCCCTCCGCCACATCCGGGGAGCTGTCCCGAGTCCGGTGCGCGGGGTGGACCGGCGCCCGCAGCATCGCGAAGTCCGCACAGGCGAAAAGTGATTCGGCGTTCATCCCCGCTGTTCTCCGATCTCCCCGATGGCGCGTGCCGGCATGCGAAACGGCGAGCGCGGGCGCCCCTCCCGCCGGCTTGGGAGGAGCGCCCGCGGCCACGACGACTAGTGGCAGCCCGTCTCGGGACAGGTGAAGAGGGTGCAGCCGCAGCGGGTGCAGTCCGAGGTCGGCGAGATCATGGCGCCTCCGTCGGGGGCGGCTCCGTCGATTTCGCGGACGTCGAGGTCGAAGACGTCTTCGGTGGCTTCGAGGGTGGCGGTCGCGATGGGCATGGAAATACCTGCCTTCCGGTGAGTTTTTCGATCCCGATTGCGGAGCGCTTGGCGACTCCGCCTGATTTCCAAGGTGAGGCCGCGGCGCGTATTCGCGCAAGGGTGTATCGGTGGGATTACTCATGTGAGTGATTAGTAGGACTGGCCGAAAAGAATTGACGAGAAATCGCAGGCGGCAGAGGGTTTCGCGTGGTCTTTCCCGTGTAATTGATGCCGCGGTGGGAGCTGAATCGATTCGCTGACGAATCGTCAAAAGAATCGCGCAAAAATGCCGACCGCCGAGGGTTTGGATATCTCGGGACGGGGATAATTCGCGACTATACAGGTAGCCATTCCCGATTGCCCGATTGAAGGAAGGTGCCGTATGCCCAAGGACCCGGACCCGCCGTCGAGTGAGGACGTGCTGTTCGGCGGGCGGCTGCACTATGCCGCCGCCGGCCACGAGATGGCCCGGCTGCGCGTGTCGTTCCTCGCGATGGCCCGCCGCCTGCCGACCCTGGTCGGCGACACCGCGCGGCTCGGCTGGGCCGCCGACCGTACGGCCCTGATCGCCGTCGCCGTCGCCGAGGCGGGGCAGGGCGTCGCCGGCGCGGCCGGGCTGCTCGCCACCAACCAGGTGCTGCTGCGCCTGTTCGCCGCCGTCCCCGCCCCCGACCGCGTCTACCACGCCCTGCCCTCACTGGCCCTGGTCGCCGCCGCGAGCGCCTTCACGGCCGTGCTCGCCGCCGTCTCCCTCGCCGCCGCCGGACGCCTCGAACCGAAGGTCGAGCGCACCGCCACCGCCCAGCTCCTGCGCCGCGTGATCCGCGTCGAACTGACCGCCGCCGAGGACCCGGCCTTCCGGCGGCTCGTCGACTCCGCCGAACTGGGCGCGACCGCCGCGCGCCGGATGGTCTCCCACAGCGTCGGTGTGATCAACGCCGTGATCTCGCTCGGCGCCTCGGCCGTCGTCCTGGCCCTGCTGCACCCGGCGCTCCTCCCGCTGCTCGGGCTCATCGCGGTGCCCAAGGGCTGGGGCACCGTACGGTCGGCGCGCCGCTCGTACCTCTCCCTCCAGGCGTGGCTCGACCACACCCGCCAGCAGAACCTGCTGGCCTCCCTGCTCACCCAGCGCGAGGCGGCCAGGGAGGTGCGGGTGCACGCCGCCGGCCCGTACCTCCTCGACCACTACGAGCGCATGACGGAGAGCTCGGGCCGGGAGCAGACCCGGCTCGCACACGCCCAGGCGGCCACCTCCCTCGCCGCGAGCGCCCTGGCCGGCGTCGCCACCGCCCTCACCTATGCCGCGCTCGCGCTGCTGCTCGTCCACGAGGCGGTGCCGCTGGCCGCCGCGGGCACCGCCGTCCTCGCCATCCGCAACGGCACCGCCAACCTCCGGCTCATGATCGGCCAGGTCAACCACCTCTACGAGCAGTCGCTGTTCTTCCTCGACCTGCGGCGCGCGATCCAGGAAGCGGAGCGCCGCGCGATCCCCGCGGGCGGCGCGCCGGCCCCGTACCCGGCCGAGCGCATCGTCTTCACCGACGTCGGCTACACCTACCCCGGCGCCACCCGGCCCGCGCTGGACAAGGTGAACCTGACGATCCGGCGCGGCCAGATCGTGGCCCTCGTCGGTGAGAACGGCTCCGGCAAGACGACCCTCGCCAAGCTCCTCAGCGGCCTCTGTCTGCCCACGGCCGGGACCATCCACTGGGACGGCGTGGAGGTCTCCGAAGCCGACCGGGAGCAGATCTTCCAGCAGGTCGCCCTGGTCGACCAGGACTTCATGCGCTGGCCGTTCACCGTGCACACCAACATCGGCATCGGGCAGCCGTGGCGGGCGGCGGACCGGGCCGGCATCGAGAAGTCCACCGCGCACGCCGGGGCGCGGCGGCTCGTGGACGGGCTGCCGCGGGGCCTCGACACCCTGGTGGCGAGGGAGTTCACCGGCGGCGTGGAGCTGTCCGGAGGACAGTGGCAGCGGCTCGCCATCGCCCGCGCCCACTTCCGCGCCGCGCCCCTGCTCATCTGCGACGAGCCGACGGCCGCGCTCGACGCGCGGGCCGAGATCGAGGCGTTCGAGCAGATCCGCGCCCTGGCCGACGCCGGCCACACGATCGTGCTCATCACCCACCGGCTGGCCTCCGTGCGCCACGCGGACATCGTCCACGTGCTGCGCGACGGCCGGCTCGTCGAACAGGGGCCGCCCGCCGAACTGCTGCACTCCGGCGGCTGCTTCGCCGACCTGCACTCCCTACAGGCGGCCCAGTACCTGAAGATCTAGCCGCCTGTATCGGATCGCGCCACGCCGCTACCGCCGCAGCCGCAGCACCTGCGGGTCGTGGTCGCTCGCCTGGTCGGCGAACTCCGCGTTGATGTGGACGATGTCGTAGTCGGTCCGCCGCAGGTGACGGGTCGTCAGCATGTGGTCGAGCACCTGGGAGTTGCCCTGGTAGACATAGCCGTACCGTTCCTTCTTCGGCAGTCGTCCGACCTGGTCCGTCAGGACGCCGCCCGCGGTGAGCGCCTTCAGCGCGGGCGCGAACTGGTAGTCGTTCAGGTCGCCCGCGACGACCGCGTCGGCGCGCGGGTCGGCGGCCAGCAGTTCCTTGACGAAGGCGTTGACGGCCCTGGCCTGCGCCAGCCGCTGCGTCTCCGACGTACGGGCCGGGGGCTGGAAGCGGCTGTCGACGCCCTGGTCGCCGCCCTTGGAATTGAAGTGGTTGGCGACGACGAACACCGTCCGGCCACGGAAGGAGAACTGACCGGCGAGTGGCTTGCGGCTGTCGCGCCACGCCGCGTCGGCGGGGGCGACGCGGCCCGGCGAGGCGGACAGGGCCGTCGAGCCGCCGCGCCCCACGACCTTCACCGGCGTGGTGGAGTCGCCGCCGGGGATGTCGGTGAAGGAGACGCGCTCGGGGTTGAAGAGGAAGGCGTTGCGGATGTTGCCGCCGGGCTGCCCGCCGTCCTGGCCGTCGACCGGATCGATCTGCCGCCACTGGTACCGCGGCCCGCCGGCCGCCGCGATGGCGTCCGTGAGCTGCTTGAGCGTACGGTCGGCGCCGACGCGCCCGCTGTCGGTGGGCCCGTCGTCGTCCTGGACCTCCTCCAGCGCCACGATGTCGGGCGCGGCGAGCTGGTCCACCAGCGCGCCCGCCAGCCGGTCGAACTTCGCCTGCGGGGTCTTGGGCGAGAGGTTCTCCACGTTGTACGTGGCCACCGCCAGCTCGTCCGACGTCTGCTTGCGGGTCTTCTCGCGCACCAGGTGGCGGTCGGTGCGGGTGCCCATCTCGGTGGCCGCGATGGTGTAGCCGCCGAAGTTGTCGTAGTCCAGCGGCCCCGCGGTGGTGCCGGTCAGCTCGTCGCCGACGTTCGCGGCGGGGAAGGGGTGCCGGTCGAGCGGGAGCAGCGAGCCGATCTTCACCCGGCCGCTGTTCGGGTCCTTGTACGAGGAGTACAGCGAGCCCCCGCGCGCCGTGCGGGCGTGGCCCGGCTCGGCGGTGACCCACAGCTCGTGGTGGGTGTTGGTCGCGCCGACGACGGGCGCGTCGCGGACGCTGACCCGCATCCCCTCCAGCGACTCGTAGCGGTCGAGCGCGTAACGGGCCGGCCGCAGCCGCAGCCCCTCGATGGAGCCGCCCTTCGCGTCCGGCGCGTACCGGTCCGGGACGGTGGACGGCCGCAGCGGCACGGCGGCGGGCAGCGCGTTGCCCGAGGACTCGACCGTCCACGCCGCCCGCGTCAGCTCGGTCACGGACTGGAGCCCGGCCGCGGCCCCGCCGGGGTAGTACTCGGTGACCGTGCCGGAGACGAGCACGGAGTCGCCGACCGCCACCGCCGGGGTGGCGGTCCCCGTGAACACGAAGATCGCCTCGCTGGTCGCCGGGTCCCTGTCCGGACGCGGGTCCTGCACCCAGAACCCGCGCGCCGAGCCGAAGGCCCGTACGGCCGTCACGACGCCCGGCACCCCGGCCACCCGCTGCCCGGCCAGCGGGGATATCCGGGTGTCGCCCTGGATGTCGTGGATACGGACGGTCCCCGGAGCTGTGGCGCTCACGGCGGCGGGAGCGGCGAGCAGCCCGGCCGCGAGCGCGGTGGCGACCAGCGCGGCGACGGTCGCGGAGCCGCGCACCGTGGGACGGGAGGGGTGGGAGAGGCGAGTGAGGCGGGAGGCACGGGAGGACGGAAGAGGGGCGGGAGGGCGGCGAGTGGGCATCTTGGAGCCTCCGGGACGGAGTGAGGAGAGTGGCAGGGCGGCGGCGAGCGGTGTCCGCACTGTGTCTACGCGCGTCAATCTCCGCCGCGCATAAGGAAGTTGTCAAGAGATTACGGGTGTACGCGCCCCGACGTCCCCGTGAACCGTGGGTGCGGTTTCCGGTGCGTACGGACAGGGCGCGGCGGCCCGTACCCGCTCCCGCCGCATCCGGAGGAAAGCGGCCCGCCGTTCCGTCTACGCTTGAGCAGCGTGCCCCGGCGAGCGGGCGCGGCCGTACCCCCGAGGAGATGAACCCCCAGATGTCCGGAGACCGCCCCACCATGCCGCCGGTGCGGCTGCACTCCGACGCGGAGCTCGCGCGGGACGCGCTGTCCGCGCCCCTCTTCGCGCGCGCCGCGAAGCTCGCCCGCTGGGCCGGGGAGGGCACCCCCGTCGGGGCGGGCGGCGAGCTGCTCGCCGAGCAGCTGCGCGCCGCCGCCGAGCACCTCGGGCTCCTCGCGGACGAGGACGGGCCCGGCTACGCGGCCGAGGCGTGGCAGCTCGCGCTCGACACCGGGCTGATCGAGTTCGCCGAGGACCCGGAGGCGGAGGAGTCCGACGACCCCGACCAGCCCTCCGGCGCCGCCGCCGCGGGCGAGGAACTGGCAACGCTCACCTCCGGCAGTCCGCAGGACATCCTCGACGTCTGGCTCGGCGGACTGGAGACCGTGCTGGCCGACGCCGCCGCGCCGGACCTCGCGGACATCGTCGACCAGCTCGGCGACGGGGGCGAGCTCGACCTCGACTCGATCGACTGGAACCCGGAGGAGGAGGCCGACTTCCTCGACGGCGTGCTCGGCAACCTCTACCTGCTGACCGCCCTGGCCGAGGGCGCGGCCGACCGGCCCGTACCGCTGCCGGCGCTGGCCGCGTCCATGATCGTCCCGGATGACATGGACGAGCCGACCGACGACATCCTCGAAGAGGTCTCCGACGCGATGATGCGCCTCGACGAGCAGTTCCGGATGCTGGAGCCAACGGGCATCGTCCAGTACCAGCCCGTCGACGAGGCGCTCATCGAGGAGGTCGACGGCGAGGGCCGCATCCCCCAGGACGCCCCCGCCGAACCGCTCGGCGAGGAGGACGTCACCCGCTACGGGATGGTCGCGCTCACCCCGCTCGGCGTCTTCGCCGTACGGGCGCGGATGCTCGACGCCGGGGTGGACGCCCCGGCGGTCGGCGACCTCGCGGACAAGGGGGCGGACGTGCTGCTCGGCGCGCTGCCGGACCACCCGGAGGGGGCCGCCCGTGCCGAGGTGGAGGCGTGGCTGGCCGGGCGCGCGCCGCTCGAC
>NZ_JBHVHQ010000525.1:0-6004 GCF_042800135.1 Streptomyces sp. NPDC057654
GTGTGCCACGGCCCGCGGCTCTGTCTAGGTGCGGTGTTGCGCGGTCAGGCAGACTTCCTGTTGTCCCGCGGATGCACGGCAATGTTCATGGCACCGGAGCGGAGCACGGCCAGCCTCTCGGCCAGCACCTCCTCCAACTCCTCGCGGGTGCGCCGCTCCATGAGCATGTCCCAGTGCGTACGCGCGGGCTTGCCCTTCTTCTCTTCCGGCCCATCGCCGTCCACCAGGAGTGCCATGGCGCCGCACGCCTTGCACTCCCACTCCGGCGGAATTTCCGCCTCTACCGAGAACGGCATCTCAAATCGATGTCCGTTCTGGCATGCGTACTCCACCGCCTGGCGCGGGGCCAGATCGATGCCGCGGTCGGTCTCGTAGCTGGTAACCACGAGTCGCGTACCGCGGAGAGCTCGCTCACTCATGAATCGTGCCTCCCGGGCTTGTCGCCCACAGGACAGGTGTCGCTGTCGTCGTCATCCGGTCAACGTCCGGTCGGCGGTGAAGATTCCCGTTTCGGGACATGCGTCGCCCGTCGTGTCGCCCCTTGTTGTACCCACCCACGCCCGGTTTGTCACATCTGACAGCAGATGTCACCCTGTGTTTGCACCGTTTCAGCGCGCAGTAACGGTCCGCCCGGTGGGCCAAAGGCGTACACTACCCGCCCGGTCGCCCCAGCTCTAAATCAGGACCGGAACACGAGGATCGCATTCCGGTCGGATGAGAGCCGGTCGCGGCTTGATCACGTCCACGCGCCTTGATCACGTCCACGCGCCGCGCTCGGCCAGCACATCCCGCAGCGTCCCGAGCCGGTCGGTCATGATCCCGTCCACCCCGAGATCGAGCAGCGCCCGCATCCGTTCCGCCTCGTTCACCGTCCACACATGCACCTGCATCCCGCGCGCGTGCGCGTGCCGCACGAAAAGCCGGTCCACCACCCGCACCCCCGACTGGCGCTCCGGCACCTGCACGCACACCGCCTCCGCCGGCCGGACCGGGAGCCGGGGCGGCCCGTACGAGCGCAGCCGCATCCCCACCACGCCGCGCGTGCCCAGCGAGTGGGCCAGCCGCGCCCCGGCCAGCCGCCGCGCCCGTACGATCCGCGCCTGCGAGAACGAGCCGACGCACACCCGGTCCCAGGCGTCCGCCCGGCGCACCAGGTCCAGCAGCGGCTCCAGCGCCGCCTCCGCCTTCACATCCACGTTCCACCGGGCGCCGGGGAACTCCTCCAGCAGCTCCTCGAAGAGCGGCAGCGGCTCCGTGCCGCCCACCCGCGCCCTCCGCACCGCTTGCCACGGCAGCGCGCCGATCGCGCCGCGCGCGTCCGTGACCCGGTCCAGCGTCGGGTCGTGGAAGGCGACGAGCGCCCCGTCCGACGTGGCGTGCACATCGGTCTCCAGGTAGCGGTAACCGGCGTCCACCGCCTGCCGGAACGCGGCAGCGGTGTTCTCCAGGCCGTCCGCCGCACCGCCCCGGTGGGCGAAGGCGAGCGGCGTGGGGTGGTCGAGGAAGGCATGGCGTACGGGCATCACCGCGGCAGTATCGCGCGCCGCGCCCGCCCGCCGCGCGCCACCACCGTGGAGGGCCCGACCGTCGTCGCGACCCCGAAGCGGCGCAGGAAGAACTGCGACAGCGGGCCGATCCCCAGCGCGTACAGCACCGTGCCCGCCCCGGCGGACCCGCCCAGCGCGAACCCCGTCACCAGCACGGTCACCTCGATGGCGGTCCGCACCAGGCGGATGGAGCGGCCGGTGCGCCGGTGCAGCCCGGTCATCAGGCCGTCGCGCGGACCGGTGCCGAACCGCGCCGAGATGTAGAGCCCGGTGGCCGCCCCGCACAGCGCGACGGAGAACGCCAGCAGCGGAATCCGCAGCCACAGCGAGTGCGGCTGCGGCACCAGGCTCAGCGTCGCGTCCATCGACAGGCCGACCAGCAGGACGTTCGAGACCGTCCCGAGGCCGGGGCGCTGCCGCAGCGGCACCCACGTCAGCAGCACCAGTGCCCCGATGGCGATCGAGGCCGTGCCGATGGAGATGCCCGTGTGCCGCGCGACGCCCTGGTTGAGCAC
Organism: Streptomyces sp. NPDC057654; assembly: GCF_042800135.1. Taxonomy (NCBI): domain Bacteria; kingdom Bacillati; phylum Actinomycetota; class Actinomycetes; order Kitasatosporales; family Streptomycetaceae; genus Streptomyces; species Streptomyces sp. NPDC057654. Next base: position 2,063 of record NZ_JBHVHQ010000525.1, read on the forward strand.
GTCCCACGGCGCGAGCCCCAGCCCCGCGCGCAGTTGCAGCCCCGAGCTCGCCCCGTACAGCGCCAGCCCGGCATACAGCCGCACGAGCCGCCGCCAGAGCGGAGCCCGTCCTTCGGCCTTTTCTTCAGCCGCTCCTTCACCTGCTGTGGACGCTGCGGACAACGTTGGCTCCTCGGGTCGTGTCACACACTGGGCTGTAGTGGAAGTGGCCTGCTTCGTGACACCCTGTGGCCTGGGACATCTCATGATCCATGGCCAATCCCCGGAAGGTGGACCGCAAACGATGAGCCAGTGGACCTCGGCGGTGGGCTCCCCGCAGCTCGCCCGCCTCCTCGGATCGCAGCACGCCCGCGCCGCCGGGACCCCCGGCGCCCGACGTGTGCCCGCCTACCGCTCGCTCGCCGACGGCGTCCGGCTGCTCATCCTCGAAGGACGCGTCCCCGTCGCCGCCCGCCTGCCCGCCGAGCGCGAACTCGCCGCCGCCCTCGCCGTCAGCCGCACCACCGTCGCCGCCGCCTACGAGGCACTGCGCGGCGAGGGGTTCCTGGAGTCGCGCCGCGGCGCGGGCAGCTGGACCTCCGTGCCCGCCGGGAAGCCGCTGCCCACCCGCGGCCTCGACCCGCTGCCGCCGGAGACCGCCGCCTCCGTCATCGACCTCGGCTGCGCCGCCCTGCCCGCGCCCGAACCCTGGCTCACCCGCGCCTTCCAGGGCGCCCTCGAAGAACTGCCGCCCTACGCCCACACCCACGGCGACTTCCCGGCCGGCCTCCCCGTGCTCCGCGAGGCCATCGCCGACCGCTACACCGCCCGCGGCATACCGACCATGCCCGAGCAGATCATGGTCACCACCGGCGCCATGGGCGCCGTCGCCGCCATCTGCCGCCTCATCGCGGGCCACGGCGAGCGCGTCGCCGTCGAGTCGCCCTCGTACGCCAACGTCCTCCAGCTGATGCGCGAGACCGGCGCCCGCCTCGTGCCCGTCGCGATGGCCGACGCCCTCGCGGGCTGGGACATCCCCGCCTGGCGGCAGGTCCTGCGCGACGCCGCGCCCCGCATGGCGTACGTGGTCGCCGACTTCCACAACCCCACCGGGGCGCTCGCCCCCGAAGAGCAGCGCCGCCGGCTCGTCGAGGCCGCCCGGTCCGCCGGTACGGTCCTGGTGGCCGACGAGACCATGTCGGAACTGTGCCTGGACCCCGGCGTCGAACGGCCCCGCCCTGTCTGCGCCTTCGACCCGGCGGGCAGCGCCGTCATCACCGTCGGCTCCGTCAGCAAGTCCTTCTGGGCCGGGCTGCGCATCGGCTGGGTCCGCGCCGCCCCCGACGTCATCCGCAGCCTCGTCGCCGCCCGCGCCTACGCGGACCTCGGCACGCCCGTACTCGAACAGCTCGCCGTCACCTGGCTGCTCACCACCGACGGCTGGGACGAGTCCGCCGACCTGCGGCGCGCGCAGGCGCGCGAGAACCGCGACGCGCTCGTCGCCGCGGTCCGGCGCCACCTGCCCGACTGGGAGTTCACCGTCCCGCACGGCGGCCTCACCCTGTGGACCCGCACCGGGGGCCTGTCCGGCTCGCGCATCGCCGAGGCGGGCGAGCGGCTCGGCGTGCGCGTGCCCGCCGGCCCGCGCTTCGGTGTGGACGGCGCCTTCGAGGGGTATGTGCGGCTGCCGTTCACCGTCGCGGGGCCCGTCGCCGAGGAGGCAGCGGTCCGCCTCGCCGCCGCGGCCCGCCTCGTGGCGACCGGGGCGACGGCCGAGGCCGAGGCCCCGCGCAGCTACGTCGCCTGATCAGGCGGCTGCGTCGTCCGAAGCCGTCCGAAGCCGTCCGAAGCCGTCCGAAGTCGTCCGAAGCCGTCCGAAGCCGTTCGAACGGGCCGCTACGTCGCCTGAACCGGCAGCGGACCGTCGCCGTCGGGGCACGCCTCCACGCCGTGCGCCGCCTCCCCGGCAGCCGCCGTGCGCCGCGGCAGCAGCTCCGTGACGGCCGTACGCTGCGCCTCGCCCGCCTCCTCGTCGTACGGGTCCGGGGTGGCCGGCACCTGAAGCCGGTGGACGGGCCCGGCGCCGAGCCGGGCGTAGCCGCGGCCGGGCGGCACCTCGCGGGCGGGCGTCGTGTGCGGCGGCACGCCGAGCACCGTCCGCACCTGCTCGGCGGTGACGGGGCCGAGCACGACCCGGGCGCGGGTATGGGTGCGGACCGGCGCGCAGAGCGCCTCCACCGCGTCGAACTGCTCGGCCACCGCGACCGTGACATTGGCCGTGCGGCCGTGCCGCAGCGGCACGTGCAGCAGGTTCTGCGGCTCGCTCCGCCCGTCGGCCGCCGCGAGATGGCTCAGCACGCCCGGCCGGTCCACGATGATCCACAGCGGCCGGCGCGCGTCCTGCGGCACGGGCCTGCCCAGCTGGCGGGCCCGGTTGGCGGCGATCAGCCGCCGCTCCGTCTCGTGCGCCGCCCATTCCAGCGTGGCGAGGGCCCCCGCGAGGCCCGACTCGACGGCCAGCACGCCCTCCCGTCCGGACAGGCACGCGTACTCGCCCGTGCCGCTGCCGTCGATCACCAGCACGTCGCCGTGGTGCAGCGCCTGGAGCACGATCGAGCGCAGCAGCGTCGTGGTGCCGCTGCCGGGCTGGCCGAGCGCCAGCAGATGCGGCTCCGTGGAGCGCGCCCCGGTGCGCCACACCACCGGGGACGCGTCGCGCGTCGCCGGGCCGTCGGTCACCGGCAGGGTCCGCGGCACGCCGGAGGGGTCGGTGAAACCGAGCACGGTCTCGCCCGGCGAGGTCACGAACCGCTGGGCGCCGATGTCGGTGGGCAGCGCCGAAAGGACGCTCAGCCGCAGCTGGTTGCCCTCCTCGTCCCAGTCGAAGAGGTACTCCCGGCCCCGGCCGCACTTGGCGTGCAGCAACTGCTCGATCCTGGCGCGGGATTCGGCCTCGCCGTCGGTGAAGTAGGCCGGATAGCGCAGCCGGAGGCCGACGAGCCGCCCGTCGTCGTCGAACTCGTGCTCGCTGAACGCCTCCTCCCAGTCCCCGCCGTGCGTGTAGAGGGGGTCGGGGTCCTCAGCCGCCGAGAAGTACGGCACGAGGGCGTCGTACAGCGCTCGCAGCCGCCCGGCCTCGGCCTCGCCCGGCCCGGTGTCCGCGGGGGTGCGGTCGCGCCCGGCCCACGCCGCCGCGGCCATCAGCGCGACCAGGGCGAGCAGCGGCCCGTACGGCATCAGCGCGAGAGCGAGCACACAGCCGGCCAGCCCGAACAGCGTCGGGCCGCGCCGCTCCTTGGGGGTCGCCGCCCACCTGCGCCGCCCGGCGGCGGCCAGGCCGCGCAGGCCCCGCGCGATGACGATCAGCGGGTAGAGCACATCGGTCGCGGTGTCGGCGGCCGTGCGCGCGTACACGCGGCCGCGGACGATCGGAGCGCTGGCGGTGAGGATGCGGGGGAGCGGTCGCCGGCCCACGTCGGTCTCCAGTTGGTCGTGATGCGGTGACGGGCGGCTCGGCGCGGGCTCCTGGGGGGCTCCGGCCCGGTCCGCCGGATCGTGGCCCGGGCCTAGAACTTGAGCCCGCCCAGCAGGCTGGCGAGGCTGGCGCCGCCGGCCTTGATGCTGGGAGCGATGGCGGTGCCCGCGAGGTAGAAGCCGAAGAGGGCGCAGACGAGGGCGTGGGACGCCTTGAGGCCGTCCTTGCGAAAGAAGAGGAACACGATGACACCGAGCAGCACTACGCCCGAGATGGTCAGGATCATGGGGTTTCTCCTGGGTGGTGGGGGACGGTCACCATGAGTTCTTCCAGCCTCACAGAAGGTGCCTACATGACAAAAGGGGCGAATGGGTGATTCATCATCAAAGTCATCCCAATGGCTGCTTGTAGCGTGGGTGAGGACGCCGGGAACGCCGGAAACTCCGGGAAATTCAGGCAACGGCCCGGCCCCGCGCGCTGCGGCGATC
>NZ_JBHVHQ010000526.1:0-6000 GCF_042800135.1 Streptomyces sp. NPDC057654
CCGTTGGCGCCGTGCAGTTCGACGCCGTCGAAGCCGGCGTCGATCGCGTTGCGGGCCGCGCTCACGAAGTCGGCGACGGTCGCGCGGATCTCGTCCTCGGTGAGGACGTGCGGCGTGACGAAGTCCTTCGGGCCCTCGTGGGTGTAGACCTGTCCGGCGGCCGGGACGGCGGAGGCGCCCACCGGAACGAGACCGTCCGGCAGCAGGGAGGGGTGGCCTATGCGTCCGGTGTGCATGAGCTGGACGAAGATCCGGCCGCCCGCGCCGTGCACGGCGTCGGTGACCTTGCGCCAGGCGGCGACCTGCGCGGCGCTGTGCAGGCCGGGGGTGTCGGGGTAGCCCTGGCCGACGGCGGAGGGGTGGGTGCCCTCGGTGATGATCAGTCCGGCGGAGGCGCGCTGCGCGTAGTACGTGGCGACGGAGTCGGTGGGCGTGGCGCCGGGCCCGAAGGCGCGGCTGCGGGTCATAGGGGCCATGACGATGCGGTTGGCGAGGCGGACGGCGCCGAGTTCGAGGGGGTCGAAGGCGGTGGTCACGGAATTCCTCCAGCATGTGCGGCAGGTGCGTGGCAGGCCAGGTGCGTGGTCGGCCAACCAAACAACCGCGCGGTGCCGCGGGTCATTCCTTGGTCGGCCAACGTAATCTGGCGGGAGCCGCTCGAAGCCGAGAGCGCGCTCGTACGCCCGTACGCCCCGGAGGCCCGCCATGACATCGACCGACGACGTTCCCTGTACGGACTCCGCCGCCTCCGCCGCAGCCGCTCCCTCGACCGCCGCTCCCCTGCTGACCAGCCACGCGATCCCCCGGATCGCCCGCCTGCACCGCGCCGCCGCGGGCCGGCTGCTGCGCCGCGTCGGCCTCCACCCCGGCCAGGAGTTCCTGATGATGCTGCTGTGGGACCAGGGCCCGCAGCGGCAGGCCGAGCTGATCAAGACGCTGGAGCTGGACGCCTCGACGGTGACCCGGATGGTGCAGCGCCTGGAACAGGCCGGGCTGGTGGCCCGTACGCCCGACCCGGTCGACGGGCGCGCGATGCGCGTCGAGGCGACCGGCCCCGGCCATGCGCTGCGCGCCGACGTCGAGCGGGTCTGGCGGGAGCTGGAGGAGCAGACGGTCGCCGGGCTCGACGACGGCGAGCGGCGCGAATTCGCCCGGCTGCTCGCGCGCGTGGAGGGCAACCTGTGCCGCGCCTCGGCGACGGCGGCCCGATAGAGCCTCGCCCGCTACGTACCCGCCGGCCGGGGAAGGGTGAACTCGTCGCCGAGCCCGAGGCGGCGCAGCACCGCCGAGATGTGTCGGTGCAGCAGTTCGCGGGCCTCGCCGCCGTGCCCCGCGCCCATGGCCAGCGCGATGGCCTCGTGCTCGGCGATGTCGTCCGCCGCGTGGCCGGGCCCCATGGTCGAGGCGGCGGAGACGCGCAGCCCCCGGTCCCAGAGGTCGGCGTGCATCGAGGCCAGTACAGGGTTGCCGCACGCCTCGACGAGCCCGGCGTGGAAGGCGCGGCCGATGGCGAGGGCCTGCGCGGGCGTCGGCGACGGGCCGAGCGGCACGTCCGCCTCCACCGCGTGCAGCCGCTCGCCCAGCCGGCGCAGCTCGTCGTGGCCGCGCGCCGCCACGGTGTCCAGCGCGAAGAGCTCGATGAGCAGCCGCGCCTCCATCACGCAGCGGGCCTCCCCCAGCGATACGGGCACCACGAGCGCGCCGCGCTCGGCGACCAGCTGGAGGTACCCCTCGTCGCTCAGCCGCCGGAACGCCTCTTGAACCAGGTCCGCGTCCGCCCCGAGCCGGTCGGCGACGGCCGCCGCCGAGAGCACCGCGCCGCCGAGGAAGGTGCCGTCGAGCACGCGCGCCCGCAGCTCGGCGTGGACCCGGTCCACCGGGGCGTTCTCCTGCGACATATGTCCAGTGTGCACCTATGTGGTCCATACCACGCCCGGCACCGGCCGCAAGGGCCCCAAGCGGGTGGCGCCGCGTGCCACCACAGGCGTACTCCCCCGAGCCACGCGCTTCCCGGTAACCTCCCGGCGCATGACGCATCCCCGTCACGTACGGCCCGCAGACCGCACGCGACAGTACTGGGAGTCCACCGGCGCCGCCCACACCTTCACCCACCCGCTGGATCCGGAGCTGCTCGCCGCCTACCTGCCGACGGAGGGGCGCGTCCTCGACTACGGCTGCGGCTACGGCCGACTGGTCCTGGAGCTCACCGAATTGGGGTACCGCGACGTGCGGGGCGCGGACCCGTCGGCGGCGCTCATCGCCCGCGGCCTCGCCGACCACCCGGAGCTGCGTCTGACCCGGATGGGCGAGCCGGCGCTGCCGTTCGCGGACGCGTCGTTCGACGCGGCGCTCCTCTTCGCCGTCCTGACCTCGGCCCCCGACCCGGTCGCGCAGGAGTCGGCGGTCGCGGAGCTGGCCCGGCTCGTGCGGCCCGGCGGCGTCGTGTACGTCAGCGACGTGCCGCTCCAGACCGACGAGCGCAGCCGCGACCGCTACCGCGCGCAGGAGGCGAGCACCGGCACGTACGGCGTCTTCCGCATCGAGGACGGCGGGACGTTCCAGCACCAGCCGCTGGAGCGCTTCCACGAACTCTTCGGCCGGCACGGTTTCGCGGTGGCCGAGGAGCGGCGGGACGTCACGCCCACGCTCGACGGCCACACGGACCTCAGAGTTCAGCTGATCATGCGCCGGACCCCTTAGATCTCGCGGCGGCCGTCCACGCGGCGCGGCAGCCCCAGCGGGTTGCCGTCGTGCAGTTCGGGCGGGAGCAGGGCGGCCGGGGCGTTCTGGTAGACGACGGGGCGCAGCCAGCGTTCGACGGCGGTCGCGCCGACGGAGGTGGAGGTGGAGGTCGTCGCCGGGTACGGGCCGCCGTGGTGCTGCGCCTCGGTGACGGCGACGCCGGTGGGCCAGCCGTCCACGAGCACGCGGCCCGCGAGCGGTACGAGCGCGGCGAGCAGTTCCGCGCCCTGCCCCGCCGTCCCGTCGGCCTCCGCCGCGCCGAGGTGCACGGTGGCGGTGAGGTTGCCGGACAGCTGCCCGAGGACCGCGCCGATCTCCGCCTCGTCGGCGTAGCGGGCTACGACGGTGACGGGGCCGAAGCACTCCTCCAGCAGGACGCCGTACGGGCCGCCGGAGGCGAGGAGGTCGGCGGGGACGGCGAGGAACCCGGCGCTGACGGTGTGCTCGCCCGCCGCGCCCGGGGCCACCGGGGCCTGTACGCCGGGGAGTTCGGCCCGCGCCCGTACGCCCTCGGCGAAGGCGTCCCGCATCCGGGCGTCGAGCAGGACGCCCGCGCCCGCGCCGCCGACGGCGTCGGCGAGGGACTTCAGCAGCCGGTCGCCGGACTCCCCGGCCGGGGCGAGGACGAGGCCGGGCTTGGTGCAGAACTGGCCGACGCCCATCGTCATGGCCCCGGCGAGCCCCGTGCCGATCTGCTCGGCGCGCTCCTCGGCAGCGGCTCGGGTGACGACGACCGGGTTGAGGCTGCCGAGTTCGCCGTAAAAGGGGATGGGGTGCGGGCGGGCGGCGGCCGCGTCGTACAGGGCCCGGCCGCCGCGCACCGAGCCGGTGAACCCGACGGCCGCGACCAGTGGGTGCCGCACCAGTTCGATGCCCGCGTCGAAGCCGTGCACGACGGCGACGACGTCCTCGGGCAGTCCGGCGGCGACGGCGGCGCGGCGCAGCAGGGCGCCGCACAGCTCGGAGGTGGCGGGGTGGTCGGGGTGGGCCTTGACGACGACGGGGCAGCCGGCGGCCAGCGCGCTCGCGGTGTCGCCGCCGGGCACGGAGAAGGCCAGCGGGAAGTTGCTGGCGGCGTAGACGGCGACGACGCCGAGCGGCACCTTGTAGCGGCGCAGGTCGGGGCGGGGCACGGGCTTCGCGTCGGCGTCGGCGTGGTCGACGATGACGTCGAGGAAGGCGCCCTCGTCCACGGCGTCCGCGAAGGCGCGGAACTGATATGTGGTCCGGGCCAGTTCGCCGGTCAGGCGGCCCGCGCCGAGCGCGGACTCCGCGTCGGCGGCGGCGATCAGCTGCTCGCCCGCCTCGTCGAGGAGGTCGGCGGCGGCGCGCAGCAGGGCGGCCCGCGCGGCGCGGTCGGCGAGCGGCGCCCGGGCGGCGTGCGCGGCGCGTACGGCGCGGTCCACCTCGGCCGGGCCCGCTTCCTCGGCGACCTGCTCGTACTGCTTCCCGGTCCGGGGGTCGACGCTCCACACTGGTGCTGCCACCGCGGGCTCCTCCTCCTGCTGGTTGCGGTTCGCACACCGGGTGTTGTTCGATATGCTGAACGCTGTCCCTGATGGTGAATATTCTGGGGACTCTATGGCGGGTCGAACAGAGGGGTCAAGGGCGATGTCAGCTGCCGAGACGGGCGGAGCCCAGGTCAAGTCCGCGGTCCGTACGGTCGAATTGCTCGAATTCTTCGCGGGCCGGCCGGGCATGCACAGCCTCGCCGCCGTCCAGGAGGCCGTGGGATACCCCAAGTCCAGCCTGTACATGCTGCTGCGCACCCTCGTCGAGCTGGGCTGGGTCGAGACGGACGCCACCGGCACGCGGTACGGCATCGGCGTGCGCGCCCTGCTGGTCGGCACCTCCTACATCGACGGCGACGAGGTGGTGGCCGCCGCCCGCCCCACCCTGGACCGGCTCTCCGACGACACCACCGAGACCATCCACCTCGCCCGCCTCGACGGCACCAACGTCGTCTATCTGGCCACCCGTCAGTCCCAGCACTACCTGCGCCCCTTCACCCGCGTCGGCCGCCGGCTGCCCGCCCACTCCACCTCGCTGGGGAAGGCGCTGCTCGCCACCTACACCGACGAGCAGGTCCGCAAGCTGCTTCCGGAGTCCCTGGCGCCGCTCACCGAGCACACCATCACCGACCGCGAGCAGCTCATCGAGGAGCTCCGCGCCGTCCGCGAGCAGGGCTACGCCGTGGACCGCGAGGAGAACACCCTGGGCCTGCGCTGCTTCGGCGTCGCCATCCCGTACCGCACCCCGGCGCGCGACGCGATCAGCTGCTCGGTCCCGGTGGCCCGGCTGACCCCGGCGCACGAGCAGATGATCAAGGACGCGCTGTTCGACGCCCGCGACCGGCTGACGCTGGCAACGCGGCGGCTCTGAGGCGGGTACAGGGGAGCGGACAGCCGCCCGGTAGCGGGGCGCGTGATCGCACGCCGTAAGGTCTGCACATCAACGCGGGCCGCGCCAGGGGGAGTTGCGACGGCCCGCTCACCGTGCCGATCGCGCCCTGGAGTACCCTCATGTCCGGCTTCCCGCCGATTCGTACGCCCCGTTCCCCGTCCGGCTGGACCATGGCGGTCTTCGGGGCCCTCGCCGCGCTGCTGGGCGTGGTGGGGCTCGTCGCCCCGGAGTCGCTGATCGCGGCGATGGGCCTCGAACCCCTCGGCTCCGCGCACCGCGCGCCGGTCGACCACACGCGGACGTTCATCACGGCGTCGTCGATGGCCGCGCTGAACATGGGCGTGTACTACGTGCTGGCGGCCTTCGCCGACTGGCGCGCATTCTTCATCTGGACCGTCCCCTTCCGCGTCCTGACCTGCGCCGTCTTCACCCTCGCCGTGGTCTCCGGCCGGGCGCCCACGCCCTTCATCGGCGTGGGCCTGTGGGAGGGCGCGGGGGCCCTGGCGACGGGGATAGCCCTGCGCGCCGAACACCGCCGCCGCCTGGCGACCCTCCCGGAACCGGCCGCGCGGGACGAGAGCTGAGCGCGGCGCCCGCGGATCGGGTCAGCCGAGCCGTTTGAGCGCTGCCCGTACCGCCGCGAGGTCGGCGTCGGAGGCCAGCCCCGCGTGGTAGAGCCGCAGTTCGTCCGCGCCCAGGGATGCGGCGTGGGCGGCGTCGGCGGCGAGGGTGGCGGGGGCGCCGCCCATGCCGGAGACGACGGTGAAGTTGGCGGCGAGGGTGCGGCCGGCGGCGCCCTGGCCGGCGAAGGGGCGCAGGATCGCCTCGCGGGCGGCGTCGGGGCCGGTGCAGGGG
>NZ_JBHVHQ010000527.1:0-1269 GCF_042800135.1 Streptomyces sp. NPDC057654
AGGGTGAGACCTGATGCCGAGCCGATTGTGGTGAAGTGGATGATCCTATGCTGTCGAGAAAAGCCTCTAGCGAGTTTCATGGCGGCCCGTACCCTAAACCGACTCAGGTGGTCAGGTAGAGAATACCGAGGCGTTCGGGTGAACTATGGTTAAGGAACTCGGCAAAATGCCCCCGTAACTTCGGGAGAAGGGGGGCCATTCCTGGTGATGATCTTTACGGTCTGAGCTGGGGGTGGCCGCAGAGACCAGCGAGAAGCGACTGTTTACTAAAAACACAGGTCCGTGCGAAGCCGTAAGGCGATGTATACGGACTGACGCCTGCCCGGTGCTGGAACGTTAAGGGGACCGGTTAGCTCCATTTCGGTGGGGCGAGGCTGAGAACTTAAGCGCCAGTAAACGGCGGTGGTAACTATAACCATCCTAAGGTAGCGAAATTCCTTGTCGGGTAAGTTCCGACCTGCACGAATGGCGTAACGACTTCTCGACTGTCTCAACCATAGGCCCGGTGAAATTGCACTACGAGTAAAGATGCTCGTTTCGCGCAGCAGGACGGAAAGACCCCGGGACCTTTACTATAGCTTGATATTGGTGTTCGGTTCGGCTTGTGTAGGATAGGTGGGAGACTGTGAAGCTATGGCGCCAGCCGTGGTGGAGTCGTCGTTGAAATACCACTCTGGTCGTGCTGGATGTCTAACCTGGGTCCGTGATCCGGATCAGGGACAGTGTCTGGTGGGTAGTTTAACTGGGGCGGTTGCCTCCTAAAGAGTAACGGAGGCGCCCAAAGGTTCCCTCAGCCTGGTTGGCAATCAGGTGTTGAGTGTAAGTGCACAAGGGAGCTTGACTGTGAGACCGACGGGTCGAGCAGGGACGAAAGTCGGGACTAGTGATCCGGCGGTGGCTTGTGGAAGCGCCGTCGCTCAACGGATAAAAGGTACCCCGGGGATAACAGGCTGATCTTCCCCAAGAGTCCATATCGACGGGATGGTTTGGCACCTCGATGTCGGCTCGTCGCATCCTGGGGCTGGAGTCGGTCCCAAGGGTTGGGCTGTTCGCCCATTAAAGCGGTACGCGAGCTGGGTTTAGAACGTCGTGAGACAGTTCGGTCCCTATCCGCTGTGCGCGTAGGAGTCTTGAGAAGGGCTGTCCCTAGTACGAGAGGACCGGGACGGACGAACCTCTGGTGTGCCAGTTGTCCTGCCAAGGGCATGGCTGGTTGGCTACGTTCGGAAAGGATAACCGCTGAAAGCATCTAAGCGGGAAGCCTGCTTC
>NZ_JBHVHQ010000527.1:1360-5996 GCF_042800135.1 Streptomyces sp. NPDC057654
ACGGACGAACCTCTGGTGTGCCAGTTGTCCTGCCAAGGGCATGGCTGGTTGGCTACGTTCGGAAAGGATAACCGCTGAAAGCATCTAAGCGGGAAGCCTGCTTCAAGATGAGGACTCCCACCAACTTGATTGGTTAAGGCTCCCAGTAGACGACTGGGTTGATAGGCCAGATATGGAAGCCTGGTAACGGGTGGAGTTGACTGGTACTAATAGGCCGAGGGCTTGTCCTCAGTTGCTCGCGTCCACTGTGTTGGTTCTGAAGTAATGACCTGTGTTGTTGCCGGGTGGTTATCTTCATAGTGTTTCGGTGGTCATTGCGTTAGGGAAACGCCCGGTTACATTCCGAACCCGGAAGCTAAGCCTTTCAGCGCCGATGGTACTGCAGGGGGGACCCTGTGGGAGAGTAGGACGCCGCCGAACAATTTTTACAGCTCCGGCCCCTGAACTTCGGTTCAGGGGTCGGAGCTTTTTTGCGTTCGGCCCCCGGCCTCGAACCCGGTCGCCCTCCCCGCTCGGGCCGGCGGGCCGGTGGGCGGGGTGCTGGGGTGTGCGCCTCCCGCTCGTGGGCTCAAGTGTTCTACGGCCTTTCGTGTGACCCACGCCACGCCGAGGTTCGTCCTACGTCCTGATGGTCGGTCAGATTAGTTATCTTTCCTTCGCCATTATTCTATTTTCTGCCCATTTGGGGCAGGAGAAGGACGTGGGGATGCCGTGCCCACCACACAGAGAACTGCCCACCGAGACAAGGACCGTCAGCGCCGGCGCATTCCGGCTCCTGCCGCTGCCCGTGGGAGCGGCCAGGAGGCGGCACGGGACCAGGACCGCGGTCAGAGCTATGACTATGAGCGTTTCAGCCGGTTGGCCGGGCCGCTCACCGAACCCGACCGTACGGGTGACGCGCCGTACCGCGTTCGCTATCACAGCCTGCTCGGGCGCGGGGCGCACCGGGTGCGTACCGCGCTGCTGCTGACCGCGGCGCCCGTCGTCTCCCTCGTGCTTCTGGTGTGGCTGATCTGGCCGGATCACTGGGTGCACCGGCAGTACGTCGCGGGCTGGGAGACCGCCGCCGACTGGGTGATGCTGGTCTCGATCGGGCTCCTGGAGGCGTTCCGCGTGGTCAACGTGGTCTCCAACGCCCATGCCACGCTCGTCGCCCGCGACCCGATTCCGGTGACCGCCGAGTCCGGCACCCGGGTGGCGTTTCTGACCAGCTTCGTCCCCGGCAAGGAGCCGATGGACATGCTGCGCGCCACGCTGGAGGGCGCGATGCGGTTGCGGCACGACGGGACGCTGCACGTGTGGCTGCTGGACGAGGGCGATGACCCCGAGGTGCGGCGGATGTGCGAGGAGCTGGGGGTCCGGCACTTCTCGCGCAAAGGGGTGGAGAAGTGGAATCAGACCGGGGGGTCGTTCCGGGCGAAGACCAAGCACGGCAATTACAACGCGTGGCTGGACGCGCATGGTTCCGGCTATGAGTTCATGGCCTGCGTCGACACCGACCATGTGCCGCTGCCGGAGTTCCTGGAGCGGATGCTGGGCTATTTCCGTGACCCGGATGTGGCGTTCGTCGTCGGTCCGCAGGTGTACGGGAACTACGACAGCACCGTGGCCAAGGCGTCCGAGAGCCAGCAGTTCCTCTTTCACGCGCTCATTCAGCGGGCGGGCAACGCGTATGGGTCCCCGATGTTCGTCGGGACCAACAACTGTGTGCGGGTGAGCGCGCTCCAGCAGGTCGGGGGGCTGTTCGACTCGATCACCGAGGACATGGCGACGGGGCTGGAGATCCACCGGCAGCGCAATCCGCGGTCGGGGAACCGGTGGCGCTCCGTCTATACGCCCGATGTGCTGGCCGTCGGGGAAGGGCCCTCGACCTGGACCGACTTCTTCAACCAGCAGCTGCGCTGGAGCCGGGGCACGTACGAGACCCTCTTCCGGCAGTTCTGGCGGGCGGCGTTCACGCTGTCGCCGGGGCGGCTGCTGAATTACGGGCTGCTCGTCGCGTACTACCCCATGACCGCGGTGAACTGGATTCTCGGCGGGGTTTCCTGCGCGCTGTTCCTGGGGGTCGGGGCCTCGGGAATCCAGATCGAGTCGCAGATGTGGATGATGCTGTACAGCGATGCCGCCGCGTTGCAGATCGGCCTCTATCTGTGGAATCGCCGGCATAACGTCAGCCCGCATGAGCCGGAGGGTTCTTCGGGCGCGGCGGGTATGGCGATGTCGGCGCTGTCGGCGCCGTTGTACGCGCGGTCGCTGGTCGGCGCGGTGCTGCGGCGCAAGGCGGGGTTCGTCGTCACCTCGAAGGGCGATTCGGCCAGTCCCGACCGGGTCAGGACGTTCTCCACGCATCTGATGTGGGCGGGTCTGTTCGGCGGCTCGCTCATCGCCTCCGGGTTTCTCGGCCATACGCATATCGCGATGCGCAGCTGGGCCGCTCTCGCGACGGTGATCTCGTTGGCTCCTGTCGCGCTGTGGCTGTTCGCGCTCGTACGTGAGCGGCGCCGGGGGCGGCAGGAGGGGGCGGCGGTCGAGGCCGTACGGAGTCGGTCCACGGGTGCGGGCGAGGAGTCGAAGAGCGGCGGCGGTCGGGTTCCGGCTATGGCCGGGCGGGCGGGGCGTGAGGAAAGAGCAGCAGGCAAGGGAGGAGCGCAGTGAAGTACCGTCCCAGTTCACGCACGCGGAAGCTGGCGTTCGGCGCGGCGGCCGTCGTCGTGCTCGGCGGCATGAACGCCCCGGCCGTCTATGGTTTCGCCGAGAGCGCGTACCACGACTACACGATCAACAAGCCCGAATACATGGCGCGTTACGGCCACTGGGACCTGGTCGACGTGCCGCAGAAGTATCGGATCAATTCGATCCACGCGGCGTTGCTGCACACCGGGAAAGTGCTGATGATCGCCGGTTCCGGCAATGACGAGAAGAACTTCAAGGCGGGCACGTTCCAGAGCGTGCTGTGGGACCCGGTGAAGAACACGTTCAAGGAGATCGACACTCCGAAGGACATGTTCTGCGGCGGTCACGCCCAACTCCCCAACGGCAACCTGCTCGTGGCGGGCGGTACGGCGCGGTACGAGAAGCTGAAGGGCGATGTTACGCGGGCCGGCGGGGCGATGGTCATCAAGAACGAGGACCCCGACGCCCCGAAGACCTTTCCCAGGGGCACGGTGTTCCGGGGGCCGGACGGCAAGGAGTACGTGTCGAAGCTGAACGTCCTGGTGCCCCGTGCCGAGAAGAAGTTCGCGAAGCACGGCAAGGGCAAGCGGGCCAGGACGAAGGTCACGGTGACCGCCGGGCAGGCCCGCGTTTTCGTGGAGTCCGTGCGCAAGGGCGAGAAGGGCATCTCGAACGCTGCGGCGCAGTACGAGATCGTGGGGGAGAAGGGCGCGGACGCCCGTAACCACTACGGTCTGGCGACCAAACTCGGGCTGGACAAGAAGGACTTCCAGGGGCTGAAGGAGGCGTACGAGTTCGACCCGGTCGCCGAGCGGTACATTCCCGTCGACCCGATGGCCGAGGCCCGCTGGTACCCGACGCTGGTCACGCTCAAGAACGGCAAGGTGCTGGCCGTATCCGGGCTCGACGACATGGGCGAGATCATTCCGGGGGACAACGAGATCTACGACCCGAAGTCCAAGAAGTGGTCCGAGGGGCCGCACCGGTATTTCCCCACCTATCCGGCGCTCTTTCTGACGAAGGGCGGCAATCTCTTCTACTCGGGCTCGAACGCGGGGTACGGCCCGGCCGAGAAGGGCCGGCGGCCCGGGGTGTGGAACCCCGACGCGAACACCTTCAAGCCGGTGCCGGGGCTGCGGGACGGCGATCAGACCGAGACGTCGGCGTCGGTGCTGCTGCCGCCCGCGCAGCGCCAGAAGGTGATGATCTTCGGGGGTGGCGGCGTCGGGGAGTCGCACCGCTCCACCGGCCGTACGGCCATCGCGGACCTCACCCGGGACGACCCGGTCTTCCGTCCCGGCCCCGGTCTCGGGCGGGGCACCCGGTATCTGAACGCGGTGCTCGCGCCGGACGACTCCGTGTTCACCACGGGCGGTTCGAAGGACTACCGGGGCAAGGGCGCCAGCGACATCCACAAGGCGCAGTTCTACGACCCGGCCGCCCGCTCGTTCCGGCCGGCCGCCGATCCGTCGGTGGGACGTGACTACCACTCCGAGGCGATGCTGCTGCCGGACGGCCGGATCGCGGTGTTCGGCTCCAACCCGCTGTTCGCGGACCGGGCCAACACCAGGGTCGCCGAGTTCGAGAAGCGCATCGAGGTCTACACCCCGCCGTATCTGTACGGGCGTACGCGTCCGCATCTCGGCGCCGGGACGACCGAGGTGGCGCGGGGCGGCAAGGCGGAGTTCGCCGTTCCGGCGACGGCGTCCGTGCGGAAGGTGCGGCTCATGCGGCCCAGCGCGGTCACCCATGCCACCGACGTCGAGCAGCGCTCCATCGAGCTGGCCTATGAGCGGCACGGCGGGCGGATGACGGTGACGGTGCCGCACGATCAGGCGCTGGTGCCGCGCGGTTGGTACATGCTCTTCGTCGCGGACGGCCGGGGGACGCCGTCGGAGGCTCGGTGGGTCCACGTGCGGTGACGTTTCTCCGGAAGGGAGAGCGCGGGCGGGCGGCCCAACGG
>NZ_JBHVHQ010000528.1:0-5972 GCF_042800135.1 Streptomyces sp. NPDC057654
CCATGACGGACACCCCGAGTGGAGTCGCGGGCCCGGTCGTACGCGTGGACGTCACCGCGTCCGACGCCACCGCCGCAGCAGCAGCCGCACGGATCGCCGCCCTGTGGCTATCAACCGGCGTCGAGCGCGAACGACTCGTCGATGCCGGCACCCGCGCCAGCCTGTACGTCGACATCACCCGCCGCCCGGCGCCGCGCCCCGCCCGCATCGGCCATCGGCCGCGCCTCAGAACCCCACTTGTGTGCCGTTATCGTTCCGTGATCTAATTTGAGGCGTCTCCGGCATGCCCGGAAACAGAGCCCCTACCGAATGCCCGTCACTCCCCTGACGGGCGTTCGCGCTCCGGGCCACGTCGCACAGCGGATACACAACCTTCACGCACGCCCAGCAGTCACACATGCGCAAGTAGCCACCTGCTCGGGGAGATCCGTGAAGCACCGCACCGCCACCGCCTTACTCACCGTCGTGATAGCCGCCGCCGGACTCAGCGCGTGCGGCGACGACAAGGAAGCCGACAGCAAGCCCACCAAGTCACACGAGCTGTCCGGCCCGGACGCCCCGCGCAAGGACAAGCCGGAAGACCCCGGCAAGGGCCAAACGGACGCCGAGGCCAACGCCGGCATCCCGCCCAAGCCGGACGCTGCAACGCAAGCCCAGTACATCCGTGCGCTGAACGCCATCTCGTCGGCCATCGTGAACGGCAAGGAAGACCGCGCGGTGAGCCGAGGGCGCGACACCTGCGGCACGATCCACTCGTTCCCGAAGGACCACGCCAAACAGGTGGACCTCACCCGGCAACGGTTCAGCGGAGCAACGCAGGTCACCACCACACAGGCATCGCAGATCCTCACCGCCGTGCGCACACACCTCTGCCCGAAGAACTGATCAACACCCCGACGGCTCGGCGGCCCACTGCTGCCGGGCCGCTGGTGTGCTCGGAGGGGGTGAGCCGTGGCCCGCCCCATCACCGCCGCCGACCGCCGTCGCGTCCGCGAGCTGCACGCGCAGGACATGAGCCGCAACGAGATCGCCCGCGCGATCGGCCGGTCGCCCTCGACCGTGTCGAAGATCGCCGGACAATTCGACCCGCCCCTGTCATTCGACCGCGCCCCGCAGGTCGAGGCCGCAACCCGCGCCCGTACCGCCGACCTCGCCGCGCGCCGCGCCGCCCTCGCGCTCGAACTTCAGCAGGACGCCGAGCGACTACGCGGACAGCTCTGGTCGCCCAGCGTCTATGGCGAGTTCGCCGGCAAAGATGGGCACTGGCAACAGGTCAACCTCGACCAACCGCGGTTCGGCGACCAACGGCAGATCGTCGCGTCGGTACAGACCGCCGTCGGGACCTCGCTGCGCCTCGCCCCGGTCGAGGGCGGCGAGAACGCCGAGCAGGTGCGCAGCATGTTGGGCGCACTCGGCGAGGCGCTGACGCAGGCCGCCACCGACGACCAGGCCCACGACGACGGGGGCGCCGCCGGGGGGTGAGCTGGTGCTCGACCTCGACCGTCTGCCCCTATCCCGCAAACAGCTCCGCAGCATCGGCCAGGCCACGGCGCGCATCAACCTGTGGCACGGCTCCGTACGGTCCGGGAAGACGATCGCCTCGCTGCTCGCGTTCGTGATCGCCGTCGCCACAGCGGGACCGTCCGGCCTGATCATCATCTGTGGCCGGTCGCTGCAAACGATCGAGCGCAACGTACTCGACCCCCTGCAAGACCGCGCCCTGTTCGGACCCCTGGCCCGGCACGTCGTGCACACCCGCGGGGCGACCACCGCGACGATCCTTGGCCGCACCGTCCACCTGATCGGCGCCGCCGACGCCCGCGCCGAAGGCCGGCTACGCGGCCTCACCGCGCAGCTCGCGTACGTGGACGAGGCAACGCTCGTACCCGAAGGGTTCTGGACCCAGCTCCTCGCCCGCCTGTCCGTCCCCGGCGCCCGGCTGTACGCGACCACGAACCCCGACTCCCCCCGCCACTGGCTCAAGGCCGGCTACCTCGACCGCGCCCACGAACTCAACCTTCGGGCGTGGCATTTCAAGCTGCGCGACAACCCGTCATTGTCGCCCGCGTACGTCGCCGACCTCGCCGCCGAGTACGTCGGCCTGTGGCGCCGCCGGATGATCGATGGCGCGTGGGTGGTCGCCGAGGGCGCGATCTACGACATGTGGGACGAGGAACGGCACGTCGTCGCCGAACTCCCCGACATGCGCCGGTACTGGCTCGGGTGCGACTACGGCACCACGAACCCGTTCTCGGCGATCCTGCTCGGCGAGGGAGTCGACGACCGGCTGTACGTCGCCGCCGAGTGGCGGCACGACTCCCGCGCCACGCACCGCAGCATGACCGACGCGCAGTACAGCGCCGCCGTCCGCAAGTGGCTCGCCGACCTCGACATCGTCCCCGAGTGGACGTTCGTAGACCCGAGCGCGGCCAGCTTCTCAACCCAGTTGTGGCAGGACGGGCACCCCGGCCTCGCCCGCGCCTCGAACGAAGTCGCCGACGGGATACGCAGCGTGTCGAGCCTGCTCGCCGCCGGCCGCCTACGCGTACACGTCTCGTGCGAGGGCCTTCTCGGGGAGCTGCCCGGCTATAGCTGGGACCCCAAGGCCACCGAACGCGGCGAGGACGCCCCGTTGAAGGTGGACGACCACAGCGCCGACGCCTTGCGCTACGTGATCCACTCGACCGCCCACGAATGGCGGCACCTGCTCGCCCTCGCCGCGTAACCCCGCCCGTCCCACCTGCCGTACATGCGCTGTTGCGCCCATCGGCCCGATGACCGACAGGGGTGATCTCGTGTCCCTGCCCGAGTCCGACGCTCCGTGGCCGCCGCCGCACCTCTCCGCGCCGTACCGCGCGATGAAGATCAGCGACGCTTGGTACAGCGGGGATCACAAGCGACTGGCCCAGGTCTACCGCCACGGTGCGCAGCGCCGCGACGACGGCCGGCGCCGCCTGTGGGGACGCCGCCACCAGCCGCACCCGGGCAAGCCCGACCAGCGCCTACACGTCCCCCTCGCTGGTGACATCGCGGGCGCCTCGGCCTCGCTCCTCTTCTCCGAACCGCTCGCCCTGGCCGTCACCGACACCATCACCCAAGCCCGCCTGGACGAACTCGCCGAGGCCGGCGGGCTGACGAACACGCTGCTGGAGGCCGCCGAGGTCTGCGCCGCTCTGGGCGGCGCGTACCTGCGCTGCACGTGGGACACCGAGTTGGTCAACCGGCCGCTCATCACCGTGATGCAGCCCGACCGCGCGGTACCCGAGTTCGCGCACGGCATCCTTCGCGCCGTGACGTTCTGGCGCGAGCTGCACGGCAGCGACACTTCGACCGTCTGGCGCCACCTGGAGCGGCACGAGCGCGGGTACATCCTGCACGCCCTCTACCAAGGCACCTCCGACTCGATCGGTCGCCGCGTGCCGCTCACCGAACACGCCGAGACCGCCGGCCTCGCCGACTCGCTCGGCGCCGAGGGCGATGCCATCGCGACGGGTATCGACACGCTGACCGCGGTCTACGTACCCAACCTGCCGAGCCGACTGCACCGCGGCTCGACATTCGGGCGCAGCGACTACGACGCCCCCATCTACGACCTCATGGACTCGCTCGACGAGACATGGACCTCGTGGATGCGCGACATCCGCCTCGCGCGGGCCCGGCTGATCGTGCCGGATTCGTACCTGCGCGATCACGGGCCCGGCCGCGGCGCGAGCTTCGACGACGACCGGGAAATCTGGCAGGGCCTCGCCATCCCGCCCACCGAGCAGGGCGCCGGGATCACCCTGTCGCAGTTCGCCATCCGGGTTGCCGAGCACGACAGCACCAGCGACCGGATCATGCGCCAAGCCGTACAGTCCGCCGGCTACTCCGTCGCCACATTCGGCATGGAGGACACCGGCGCGATCACCGCCACCGAGGTCAAGGCGCGGCAGCGCAAGAGCATGACCACCCGCAAGCAGAAGGCCGGCTACTGGACACCGGAGCTCGCCCAGATCTTGCACGTACAGCTCATGCTCGACCGGGTCCTGTTCTCGCCCAGCGTCATGCCGGAGCGGCCCCGCGTCGCCTTCGGGGACGCCGTGAGCGACGACCCGACCAGCGTCGCGCAAACCCTGTCGCTGCTCACCCAGGCCCAGGCCGCAAGCGTCGACACCCGCGTACGCATCCTGCATCCCGATTGGCCCGACGACCGCGTACATGCCGAGGTCGACCGCATCCTCGTTGAGACCGGGCAAGCCGTACCCGACCCGATGCAGGCCGGTGAACTCATCTGAGCGCGCGGCCCCCACTCCACCCCTCTATGCGGCATCAGAACGGCGCCCACTGGACCGTGCGATAACCGCATCGCAGCAGTGTCCCGCGATGCCGAGAGCAGCCAACGCCACCACGGAAATTGGTTGTTGCACGTAGCCGAAGGCAATCGCGAAGAAGATCCCACCACCTCTGACGCTGAGGCGGATCGATGGCCGGGGCACACGCAGCACGAGGTCTCGCCCCTTGGGGGCGAGCATGTCCTTCTGGTCACTGGGCATCAAGTCCACGCTTCCTTCACATGGTTGACGAGATCGATCACCGTTCAGGGAAGCGCGTGCGCACGTCACATCCAGCGCCAATGCTGCCACGCGCACGACAGATGCACCTTTGAATGGAAGGCGACACTTCCCGCAATTTACGGTCAGTGCATACTCTGTCGCTTGCAGAGCCTTATAAACGAAGGTCATCGACGTGCCCCCTGGCGCACTCAAAGGCGGAACAGGTCACCGACCCACCCAACCCCGCAAGTAGTGATCTATTTCACAGTCGGGGGTGTGGCTTGCCAGTTTCTCCTGACCTCGTGGAAGACCTCTCGGTCGGCATCCGTGATCTGTACGCAGATGCCGAGCAGCGGCTGTTGGGCATCGTGGCGCGGCAGCTCGCCGCCGGGTACGACGCGCCAGGATGGGCCACGGCCAAACTTGCCGACGTGCAGGCGCTTCGCCGCGGCGCGCAAGGCGTCGTCGACGAACTCGCCAAGGCGACCCGGCTCGACGTATTCGACGTGATCGCCGAGGCGTACAACATCGGGGCCCGGTCCGGGCTCGCCGAGCTGGGCGCGCTGCACGACGCCGACGCACGCGGGATCGCCGAAACCACGCCCAACACGCGCGCAGTTGACCGCCTCGCGCACGAGACGATCGAGCGCGTCACCGCCACGCACCGCGGCATTCTCCGCGGAGTCGAGGACGGGTACCGGCAGGTGATCGCCGAGGTATCCGCCACGCCGCTACTCGGCATCGACACCCGCCGCCAGGCCACCCAACGCGCGATGGAGCGGTTTGCCGACCGCGGCTTGCGGACGTTCGTCGATAAAGGCGGGCGGGCGTGGTCGATGACGTCGTACGCCGAGATGGCCGTGCGTACCAGCGTGGGCCGGGCCGCGGTCGAGGCGCACGGCGACCGGCTGCGCGCCGCCGGCGTCGACCTGGTCATCGTCTCCAACGCCCCGCACGAATGCCCCTTGTGCAAGCCGTATGAGGGCAAGGTGCTGTCCCTCGACGGGCCGGGCGGCGCCCGTACGGTCGAGGTCGAGCACGCCGTCGAGGACGGCCGCACGGTGCGCGTGAACATCGTCGCCTCGCTCGACGAAGCGCGCCGCCACGGGTTGCAGCACCCCAATTGCCGGCACAGCCTCTCGGCGTACCTGCCGGGCGTCACCCGCGCCCCCGTCGAGCACTCGACGGACCCGGACGGGTACGAGGCCAGCCAGCGTCAGCGCGCGATCGAACGCGGCATTCGCAAGTGGAAGAACCGCGCCGCCGCCTCGACCACGCCCGAGGGCAAGCGCGCGGCCGAGGCCAAGGTGCGCCAGTGGCAGAAGCGCCAGCGCGACCACCTCGCCGACCACCCCGAACTCATCCGACGGCGGGAGCGCGAGCAGCTCGGCGCGGGCAACCTTCCCTCGACCGCGCCGCGCCCGCCGCGCGACGTGGTCG
>NZ_JBHVHQ010000529.1:0-5969 GCF_042800135.1 Streptomyces sp. NPDC057654
CGAGGACGCCGAGCACGCCCGGCGTGAGGCTCCGGATCAGGGCCTCGTCCATGGATGAGGTCATGGCGTTCCGTACGGTCGTCAGTCCGTGACGGTGGGCGGCACGCCGTAGAACGGGCGCAGCTCCAGCCACTCGTGGATCGGCTTCCCGCCGGCCCCGGGAGCGGCCGACAGCTCCCCGGCCAGCTCGACGGCGCGCTCGTAGCTGTCGACGTCGATCACCATCCACCCGGCGATGAGGTCCTTCGTCTCGGCGAACGGCCCGTCCGTCACCGGCGGCCGGCCCTCGCCGTCGTACCGCACGAACGTCCCCTCGGGGGAGAGCGCCTGGGCGTCGACGAACTCCCCGGTCTTCTCCAGCCGGGCCGCGAAGTCGTTCATGTACCGCATATGGGCCGAGATCTCGTCCGGCGTCCACTGGTCCATGGGCACGCAGTTCACCGGACTCGGGGCGCCGCGGTAGTGCTTGAGCAGCAGATACTTGGCCATCGTGGTTCTCCTCGACGCTGATGCGACCGCCTCGCGACCGCGTTCTTCGGTGCCTTCACCGCGGGGACGGAGCCGGTCACGGGTTCTCGACATCGGCGGCCGAACTTCTTTCGACGGGAAGAGACTGCCACGCGGCGCGCTCGGCCGCTCGCGATGAGGCCGACGATGGGTACGGGCGCGCGTACGCCGTCGAGCGCGTACGCCCCCGCCCGCGTATCCCCTCTTCGAGGGGCGAGGAAACAGGAGCGGGGAAGGAGTCGTCATGAACGTGCTGTCCACGAGGCTGACCGAGAGGTTCGCCGTTCCGTACCCGTTCGCCGGCGCGGGGATGGCCGTCGTCGCCGGAACCCCCGATCTGGCGGTGGCCGTCACCGGGGCGGGCGGCATCGGGGCGGTGGGAGCCGCGCTGACGACCGCGGACGAGTTGCGGCAGCTCATCCGCCGGGTCCGGGAAGGCGTGGGGGACGCGCCCTTCGACATCAACTTGATCACGTACTTCGACACCGCCGACCACGTCCGCGTCTGCGCCGAGGAGCGGGTGCCGGTCGTCTCCTTCCACTGGGGCCACCCGCCGGCCGACCAGATCGGGCGGCTGCGCGACGCCGGGGTGTCGGTGTGGGAGCAGGTCGGCTCCGCGGCGGACGCCGAACTGGCCGTCGCCGACGGCGTGGAGGCCGTCGTCGCGCAGGGCTGGGAGGCGGGCGGGCACAACTACGGCGGGCTGCCCACCATGGTCGGCCTCCCCGCCGTCGTGGACGCCGTCGGGGACCGCGCGCTGGTCCTCGCCGCGGGCGGCATCACCGACGGGCGCCAGGTGGCGGCGGCCCTGTGCCTGGGCGCCGACGGCGTCTGGGTGGGAACTCGGCTGGTCGCCTCACGGGAGGCCCATGTGCATCCCGAGCACCATCGTCGGCTGGTCGCCGCGCGGGGCCAGGACACGGCGCTCACCGCCGTCTTCGGCCCCGAGTGGCCGGACTTCAACCCGATGCGGGTGCAGCGCGACCGCGTGGTGTCGGAGTGGGGCGACCGGCCGGCGGAGGCGCCCGCCGACCGCGACGCGCTCGAACAGGTCGGCACCACGGTCTTCCAGGGCGAGGAGACGGTGCTGCGCAAGTTCAGTGTGCTCCCGCCGGTGCCCGAGACCGTGGCCGACTGGGAAGAGATGCCGTGGCTGATGGGGCAGGGGGTCGGTCTCGTCCACGACATCAGGCCCGCCGGGGAGATCGTGCGGGAGATGATGGGCCGGGCCGAGCGGGTGCTGGCCGGGTTCCGGTCCGGTCATCGGTCCTGACGGCCGTACGATTCCGGCCGCCCGTGCACGGCCCCGCGCCGCTGAGGAGGCGTTTTCTCCCGGACCGCCGCCGCGGGGCGGTTCGCGTCGGCGACAGAAACTCCTCCTCTGTACGGGCATATCGAATCCGCGCCGAATCTCCGGAAGCGATCTCGGGAATGCGCTTTCTCGACCATTTCATTGGCCGATCCTTAAGAACAGGTGACTTGACGGTGAATGGAGGGTAGCCGTTAGGATTCCATGCAGTACGGAACCATGGAAAATGAGCGATCAATTCCGGCAGGAAGCGACAAGGTTCACCATGGAGTCGATCTTAAGCGGCGGGCGCTGGCTGCGGCCCGAGCGCGTCGCGGAAGTGCGCAGCCCCTACACCGGATCGGTCGTGGGGCGGGTGGGTCAAGCCACGGTAAAGCAGGTGGATGATGCAATTAACGCGGCCAAGAGCTTCCGGTGTTCACTGACCGCCTTCGAGCGCGGTGAAGTGCTCTCCCGGACGGCCGATCGGATTCACGACGACGCGGAAGTCTACGTAAAGTCGATCGTGGACGAGACGGGGAATGCGCGCAAGGACGCCGGGAATGAGGTGCGGCGCGCGGTCGCGCAGCTGCGGTTCGGGGCGGAGGAGGCCAAGCGCCTCGTCGGCGAGAGCATCCCCACGGACGTCACCGACTACGGGACCGGCCGGCTGGCGGTGACCGTCGTCGAGCCCATCGGCCTGGTCTGCGCCATCACGCCGTTCAACCGGCCGCTCAACCAGGTGGCCACCAAGGTCGTGCCCGCCGTCGCCGTCGGCGACAGCGTGATCGTCAAGCCGTCCGAGAAGGCGCCGCTCACCGCTGTGCTGTTCGTCCGGGCGCTCCTGGACAGCGGGCTGCCCGCCGAGATGATCTCGCTGGTCACGGGCGATCCACGGGAGATCGGCGACGCGCTGGTCGGCTCCGGCCTCATCGACATGCTCACCTTCACCGGCAGCGCCGCCGTCGGCAAGGCCATCGCCCGCCGCATCGGAATGATCCGCAGCGCCTTCGAACTCGGCGACAGCGGCGCCCTGGTCGTGGCCGACGACGCGGACCTGACGGCCGCGGCCCGCGCGGCGGCGGCCGGGGCGTTCTCCACGGCGGGCCAGTCCTGCCGCGGCGTCAAGCGAGTTCTGGTCCACGAGGACGTCGCCGACGCCTTCGCGGACCTGCTGACGGCGGCGGCCGAGGGGCTCACCGTCGGCGACCCGTGGGATGCCAAGACCGACATCGGGACGCTGATCGACGAACCGGCCGCGGAGCGGGTCGAACAGCGGGTCGCCGAGGCCGTGCGCGACGGCGCGCGGCTGCGGACCGGCGGGTACCGGCACGGCGCGCAGTTCTGGCCGACCGTCCTCGACCACGTCGGCCGCCACGCGCCGCTGGTGTGCGAGGAGACCTTCGGGCCGTGCGCCCCGATCATTCGCGTCAGCGGCATGGACGATGCGATGAATTACCTCAACTCCGGCTGTTACGGCCTCCAGACGGGCGTGTTCACCGAGCGGATCGGCGACGCCATGAACATGGCTCGCGGACTCCAGTCCGGCGCCGTCGTGATCAATGGCGGACCGCAATTCGAGTCGCCCAACATTCCTTTCGGCGGTGTCAAGGACAGCGGCCACGGGCGCGAGGGCGTGCGCTACGCCATGCGCGAGATGTCCCGTATCAAGACCCTGGTCCTCTGACATTCCACGCGGGACGCGCGCCGGTTCCCTTTCCCGCATCGATCCCTTTCCCGTGTCGATCCAGTTCCCGCTTCGGTCCAGTGAGGTGATGCCCCATGCCTGTTGTGCCTGTTGTCGCGTATACCGATCCCGCATGGGCGGTCGGCCCCGAAGGAGCCGTCGACGCGGCGCGCGCCGATATCGAGCGCGGCGTGTACGGCGCGGAGATCGAGATGCGGTTCGGCCCGTACCGGGAAGGCGCCTTCGACGTCGGCGGCAAGGAATTCCTCCGGTTCCTCGAAGGAGCCGACGCGGTCGCCGTCTACCGCGCGAGGATCACCGAAGAAGCCGTCGACGTCCTCAAGCCCACCTGCCGCGTCGTCGCCCGGCAGGGCGTCGGCGTCGACAACCTCGACGTGGAACTGCTGGCCGAGAACGGCATCCTCGCCTTCAACGTCCCCGACTACTGCGTGGACGAGGTCAGCAGCCACACCGCGGCGATGCTGCTGGCTCTGGAGCGCGGCCTCGTCGTGCAGGACGGCCTGGTCAAGGGCGGCAAGTGGAACATCCACGGGGGCGGCGTGCCCCCGCGCCTCGCCGACCTCGCCGTCGGCGTCGTCGGCTTCGGCCGCATCGGCCGGGCCAGCGCCCGCAAGCTCCAGCCGTTCTACGGGCAGGTCCTGGCCTACGACCCGTACGTGCACGCCGACCTGATGCGCGGCTACGGCGTCCACTGGCGCCCCTCCCTGGCCGCGCTCCTGGCCGACGCGCACGCCGTGCTCCTGCACGCCCCGCTCGACGACTCCACACGGAACATGCTCAACCGCGACTCGCTGCGGGCGCTCGCGCCCGGCGCCCTGCTGGTGAACACCGCCCGCGGCGCGCTGGTGGAGCCCGAGGCGGTGCTGGAGCGGCTGCGCGACGGGCGGCTGGGCGGCTACGCGGCGGACGTGTTCACGCCGGAGGACCCCTGCGAGCACCCGGTGAACAGGGAGATCCTCACCTTCCCCAACACCTTGGTCAGCTCCCACCGCGCCTTCCTGTCCGACGCCTCCGAACACAGCCAGCGGCTGCGCCTCGCCCAGGAGATACGGCGCGTCCTCGTCTCCGGCGAACCCCCGCTCTTCGGCCGGCTGGCCTGACCCCGCGCCACCCTCTGCACCCCTGACGGAGAACCTATGCCGACCGCCCCCGGCCCGCCCCGCATACCGGCGGCCCACGAGTTCCACGACACCGATATCGACATCGACATCGACACCGATATCGACCGCGCCCACGGCCCGTACGACCTGCCCGTACCCGCGTACGTGCCCACCCGCGTCGTCTTCGGCGGCGGCACGGCGGGCGACCTGGCCGCCTTGGTGCGCGAGCGGCTGGGAGAACGGCTGAGGGGACGGCCCTTCCGGCGCGTCCTGGTGGTCGTCGGGCGGCGGACGGCGGCCAAGCCGTGGCAGGAGACGGCCATCGGCGCGTGCCGGGAGCTGGGCGCTGCCCTCGTGGTGGAGAACCCCCGCGCCAACCCCACCCCCGAGAGCGTCCAGACGGTGCTGGAGGCCGCGCGGCGGCACCGCGCCGACGCGGTTGTGGCCATCGGCGGCGGCAGTGTGCTCGACACCGCCAAGACCGCGGCCCTGCTGGCGGGCGGCGGGCGTTCGGTCGAGGGGGCTCTGCGGGAGGGCGTGCCCCAGGCTCGTACCACCGCACTGGTGGCCGTACCGACGACCGCCGGGAGCGGCGCCGAGGTCACGCGCACCGCCACCGTCTGGGACGAACGCGGCGGGCGCAAACGGGCGCTGGACCACGCCGGTCTCTTCCCGGACCTCGCGGTAGTCGACCCGCTGCTGACGATGAGCGCGCCCGGCGCGGTGTGGGCGAGCTGCGGGCTGGACGCGCTGTCGCAGGCGGTCGAGTCCAGCTGGGCGGTGGCCGCGACCGACGAGTCCGCCCGCTTCAGCCTGCCCGCCGTGCGGATGGCCGCCGACGGCCTCGACGCCGTCCTGGCCGACCCGGACGACGAGCGGGCCCGTACGCGCCTCAGCCGCGCGAGCGTCCTCGCGGGGCTCGCGATCGCCGGGACGCGGACCACCGTCCCGCACGCGGTCTCCTACCCGCTGACCCTGCGCCGCGGCATCCCGCACGGCCACGCCTGCGCCCTGACCCTCGGCGCGGTGCTCCGCTTCAACGCGGCCGTCACCGCGGCCGACTGCCGCGACCCGCGCGGCGCCGAGCACAGCAAGGACGCGCTGCGCGCGATCACCCGGGCCCTGCGGACCCCGACGCCCGCCGCGGCGCGGCGGCGGATCGACGACCTGGTGCGGCGACTGGGCCTGCCCCCGCTGCGCGCCTACGGACCCGCGGACTGCGCGGACATCGTCGACGACGTCGTCTCCTACAGCCGCTTCGACAACAACCCCCGCCATATGACCCGGACGCGACTCGCCGCGCTGCTGCGCGCGGAGAGCGCCCGCTGACCCCCTGGAAGGCGAACCATGACGGCTACGGTCCCCG
>NZ_JBHVHQ010000530.1:0-5967 GCF_042800135.1 Streptomyces sp. NPDC057654
GTCCGGCTCCGCGCCGGCCCGGTGCCCACCAGGAGCTTTCCGCGTGCCCGGGACCATACGCGCGCATCGCGCCGCGCACGCCCCGCCGCGTCCCGGCTCGGGCGCGCGATCGAATGGCCGGTGCACCGGTGACTCGCCCGTAGGGGTAGGGAGAGCGGAACCGCCGTCCGGCGGCGTGTGCCGGGTACGTCGGGCATCGCTTCGTTGGACACAGCGCGTGGTGCTCCTCCCTGGCCTGTACCTTTACCGACCCCCTATGGGCGGCGCGCCGTCGCGAGCGGCCGCGGCGGGCGCCCGGTCCGCGTTCCGCCGGGCGGGACAACACCGTGGTGCACGGCCCGATAGGGGTGACATGTGCATGGGGGATATGCGGGACGTCCTCCGCCGTGCGGGCGAGAACGAAGGCGGGGCGGATACTGCCTCCCGCCGACGGCGGCGGCCCGACCCGTCAGCCGCGCCTTACGCACGATGCAGTACGGACCCGTACCCAGCGGCAGTTGCCCCGGGTCAGCGAATGGGCCCACAGCGATTTCACCCCCCGGGGATAGGGGTGCCCGGCCGGTAAAGTCGCTGTTAGAGTCGGAGCCCGAATAGGGGAAATTCGTCCGTCGAGCCAGGACGGAACAACGGGGGCGGTCTCCGGGACATCGGAGAACCTGTACGGGGATACGGCGCTTTCTCGGTCTCTCCGCATCGTGGCCTATCCGACCATCGAGTCCGACCATCGAGTCGGGCCATCGAGTCCGACCATCGAGTGCGCGCGGAATGCCGGACCGGTAAAACACCGGCACGGCTTCCCAATAGCGTCCGAACAGCGTCCAAGTGCGAAAGACGCCCGGATGGACGGCGGGGGCGCCGGAGCCGGGAACACCATGCGAGTCGGGCAGGCCATGTGCGCCGGAAGCCGTGGCCTGCCGCGTTCCGAAAAGGGGGTAGTGGTATGGACATTCGTGCGATCGATCACATCGAGCTCTATGTCGAGGACGCCGACCAGGCGGCCGCCCACCTGTGCGACTCCTTCGGATTCGCCCCGCACGGCAGCGGCGGCTCCGATACCGGCCTCGGCGAGTGCCGGACGCTGCTGCTGCGCCACCGGGGCATCACCGTCCTCGTGACATCGGGGCTGCCGGGCGGCGGCCACCCGGCCGGCGAGTACGTGGACCGGCACGGCGACGGGGTCGCCGTCATCGGACTCGAAGTCGACGACGCGGACGCCGCGTTCTCCGAGGCCGTCGAGCGGGGCGCCGTGCCGACCGTCCCGCCGATGGTGCTCGGCGGCAGGGGAAGCCGCGTGACCTTCGCGTCCGTGATCGGATTCGGCGACGTGGAGCACCGCTTCACCTCCCGCGAGGCGCGCGGAGCGCCCTTCGCGCCCGGCCTGATCCAGGAGACCGTCCCGGCCCCGGCCGACGCGGGCCTCTTCGAGACCGTGGACCACGTCGCGGTCTGCCTGCCCGCGGGCGAACTCGACACGGCCGTACGGCACTACCAGGAGGTCTTCGGGTTCACCCAGACCTTCGAGGAGCGCATCGTCGTGGGGCTCCAGGCCATGGACTCCAAGGTGGTGCAGAGCGCTTCGCGGCAGGTCACGTTCACCCTCATCGAGCCCGACACCACCCGCGAACTGGGCCAGATCGACGCCTTCCTGTCCGCCCACGGCGGCGCGGGCGTCCAGCACCTGGCCTTCCTCACCCGGGACATCACGGCAGCGGTGCGCACCGTCTCCGACCGCGGCGCGCGCTTCCTGTCCACCCCGGACACGTACTACGACACCCTCACCGACCGGGTGGGCGACGTGGGCGCCCCGGTACCGACGCTGCGCGAGCTCAACATCCTCGCCGACCGCGACAGTTCGGGCGCGATGCTCCAGATCTTCACGGAGTCGCGCCACCCCCGGCGGACCCTGTTCTACGAGCTCATCGACCGCCGCGGGGCGCGCACGTTCGGCAGCAACAACATCAAGGCGCTGTACGAGGCGGTGGAACGGCAGCGCGCGCTCTCCGACGCGCCGGGCGGGGCGTCGTCGGCATGACCGCGGGGCCGCGGCCGAGCACGTAGCGGAGGAGCCGTCCGGCCGGTGCGCACCCACGCGCCCCGACCCGCCGGCCGCGCGATCAGCACCCCGACACGGGAGGTTCCGCCGATATGTATGTCTCCGTAGGTCCGGGCGGAGTGGTCAGCACCACCGACGACGCGAAGGTCACCAGGCAGCGCATCAGGCCGGGCACGCTGCGCCGGATGCTCTCCTACACGAAACCGCACCGCCGCGACGTGGTCTTCCTGCTGCTGCTCACCGTGGTCGACTCCGTCACCATCGTCGCGGTGCCGCTGCTGCTCAAGGTGATCATCGACGACGGCATCCTGAAGGACGACATGGGGGTGGTGGCGGGCATCTCCGCCGTCGTCGCCGGACTCGCCCTGCTGGCCGCGGTCTCGCAGCTCGGCCAGAGCTACGCCGCGGGCCGCATCGGCCAGGGCGTCAGCCACGACCTGCGCGTGGAGGCGTTCAACCATGTGCAGCGGCAGCCGCTGGCGTTCTTCACACGGACCCAGACCGGGTCCCTCGTCAGCAGGCTCAACACCGACGTCATCGTGGCCCAGCACGCGCTCGGCATGCTGCTCACCACCGCGTCCAGCGCCCTCACCCTGCTCCTGGTCATCGGCGAGATGCTCTACCTCTCGTGGCTCCTGAGCCTCATCGCCCTCGCGATGCTGCCGGTGTTCCTCGTACCGGTGGCCCTGGTCGGCCGGCGCCTCCAGCGCTACTCCAGGGAACAGATGCAGATGAACGCCGAGCTGGGCATCACCATCAACGAGCGCTTCAACGTGGCGGGCGCGATGCTGGCGAAGCTCTTCGGCCGACCGAAGGAGGAAGCGGCCCAGTTCGAGAAGCGGGCGATCCGGGTCCGCGACATCGGCGTGACCTGGACGGTCTACAGCCGCATGTCGACCATCCTCATGCTGCTGCTCGCCTCCCTCACCACCGCGATCGTCTACGGCCTCGGCGGAAGCTTCGTGGTCGACGGCGCGTTCCGGATCGGCACCCTGGTGGCGCTCGCCGCCCTGCTGGGCCGGCTGTACGGGCCGATCACGCAGCTCTCCAGCATGCAGTCCAACG
Source organism: Streptomyces sp. NPDC057654 (assembly GCF_042800135.1). Classification (NCBI taxonomy): domain Bacteria; kingdom Bacillati; phylum Actinomycetota; class Actinomycetes; order Kitasatosporales; family Streptomycetaceae; genus Streptomyces; species Streptomyces sp. NPDC057654. The sequence continues at coordinate 3,119 of NZ_JBHVHQ010000530.1, forward strand.
TGCTGACCACCCTCGTCAGCTTCGACCGGATGTTCGAGCTGCTCGATCTGAAACCGCTCATCGAGGAACGGCCCGGCGCGAGGGCCCTGCCCGCGCCCGGCAGCGGCCCGGCCCCCGAGATCGAGTTCGACCGCGTCTCGTTCCGCTACCCCAGGACCAGCGAAGTCTCACTCGCCTCCCTGGAATCCGCCTCGCTCGGCGGCGGCGAACGCGCCGAGGAGACCCCGGAAGTCCTGCGCGAACTCACCTTCCGCGCACCGTCCGGGAAGCTCACCGCCCTCGTCGGCCCCTCCGGCGGCGGCAAGACCACCACCACCCACCTCGTGTCGCGGCTGTACGACCCCGTCGACGGCACCGTACGCATCGACGGCGAGGACCTCCGCGACGTCACCCTCGACTCGCTCCGCGACACCGTCGGCGTCGTCACCCAGGACGCCCACCTCTTCCACGACACGATCCGCGCCAACCTCGCCTACGCCCGCCCCGAGGCCACGGAGGCGGAGCTGATCGAGGCGTGCGAGGCCGCCCAGATCTGGGACCTCATCCGCTCGCTGCCCAGCGGGCTCGACACCGTCGCCGGAGACCGCGGCTACCGGCTCTCGGGCGGCGAGAAACAACGCCTCGCCCTCGCCAGGCTGCTCCTCAAAGCACCCTCGATCGTCGTCCTCGACGAGGCCACCGCCCACCTGGACTCCGAATCCGAGGCGGCCATCCAACGCGCCCTCAAGACGGCGCTGCGCGGCCGCACCTCCGTCGTGATCGCCCACCGGCTGTCCACCATCCGCGAAGCCGACCAGATCCTCGTCATCGACGAGGGCCGGGTGCGCGAGCACGGCACGCACGAGGAACTGCTGGCCGCCGGCGGGCTCTACGCCGAGCTGTACACCACCCAGTTCGCCGGGCCGGCCGCCGGCGGACCAGCGGGCGGACACCGGCAGCAGGAGCCGCCCGCCGAAGGGCCCGTGCCGCGGCAGGTGACGCACCCCCAGGGGACCGTCGTACTCGACGGCAGCGCCCCGGAGTACGGGCCTCCGCACGTCATCGACCGCGCCTCCGACGACTACTAGGACGGCCGGCCGCCACCGAGCCGTCAGAGCCGACAGCGCCGCCGGAGAGACCTGACCTGAGAGACCTGAGCTGACAGCGCCGCCCCGCGCCGCCCGAGAGAAGAGAAAGGGACCAGGATGAACGGCCAGGAGAACACCGCTCTGCCCCTGTCCGAATGCCAGAGTGAGCTCTGGCCGGCCCGGCGCGCGGAGAACTCGCGCGGGCCGGACAGCGTCGGGCAATACACAGAGATCCTCGGCCCCATCGACACGGCCGTCCTCGAACTCGCGCTGCGCCAGGTCGTCGACGAGACGGAAGCGATCCACGCGCGGTTCACGGAAATCGGCGGCAAGCCCTTCCAGGTCATCGGGGAAGCTCCGCCATGGCGCCTGGAAACCATCGACGTCAGCGCCGAGAGCGACCCGCGCGAAGCCGCCGAGGCGTGGATGCGCACCGATATGCGGCAGGCCGCCGACCCCGTCGCCTACGCACTGTTCGAGCTGGCAGCCGACCGGTACATCTGGTACCAGCGCTACAGCCGCCTCCTGATGGACGGCTTCGGAAGCTCCTCGCTGGCGCGCCGCGTCGCGGAGCTCTACGGGGCGGCGCTGCGCGGGGAACCGTACGAGCCGCCCGGCCACACCCCCCTCCACGACCTGCTGGACCACGAGTCCGTCTACCGGGAGTCCGAGCGGTACGAACGCGACCGGCGGTACTGGCACGAGCACTTCGCGGTCCGCCCCGACCCGGCGGCCATCCCCGGCCGGCGGTCCGAGAACGGCCCCGTCCCGCGCGTCACCGGAGCGCTGCCGCCCGCCTCCGTCGCCGCGTTACGGGCGGCCGGGCTCCGCACCGGTTCGAGCCGCGGCACGCTCGTCGTCGCGGCGGTGGCCGCCTTCCTGTGCCGCACGACCGGCGCGGACGAGGCCGTACTGACCCTCCCGGCCGCCGGGCGCATCGGAGCCCAGGCGCTGCGGACCCCGGGCGCGCTGGCGAACGTCCTGCCGTTCCGGCTGCCCGTACGCGCCGGGCTGAGCCTCGCGGACCTCGCCCACCGGGCGGGCCGGGAGATCAACGGACTCCTCGGCCACCAGGGGTTCCGGGGGGAGCGACTGCACGACGAACTCGACTGGCCCGGCGACGACCGCCGCCACTTCGGCCCCTTCGTGAGCGTCACCCCGTCCGGCCCGGACCTCCGCTTCGGGGAGCACCGGGGCATCGTGCGCTATCTGCCGAGCCGGCCGGTCGCGGAGTTCGACGTGCTGATGAGCGGAGCGTCGGACGACGGCGGACTGAGGGTTGACCTCGACGTCAACCCCGCCCTGTACGACGAGGACTGGGCCCGAGCCCACCACCACGCGTTCCTCGGCTTCCTGGAACAGGCGACCGCGGAGCCCGCGACGCCGGTGGGGCGGATCGGCGCGGTGAACAGTACGGGCCGCGGGCTGGTGGTGGAGCGGTGGAACCGGACGGCCGTGCCGGTGGACGCGGCCCCGCTGTCGGAGCTGTTCCGGCGTCAGGCAGCAGTATCTCCTGATGCGGTGGCGGTCGTTGGCGATGAACTTTCTCTTTCTTACGGGGAGTTGCTTGGCCGATCGGAGAGGGTGGCGCGGCAACTGATCGGTGCGGGTGTGGGGCCGGAGTGCCGGGTCGCGGTGGCGGTGGAGCGTTCGGCGTTGATGGTGGCCGCTGTGCTGGGCGTCTCGATGGCGGGTGGGGTGTTTGTGCCGGTCGATCCGGGCTATCCGGCGGAGCGCGTCGGGCTGATCTTCGCGGACGCGGCCCCGTCGGTGGTGCTGTGC
>NZ_JBHVHQ010000531.1:0-5967 GCF_042800135.1 Streptomyces sp. NPDC057654
CGCCACGGCCGGCAGCAGCCCGGCCCGACCGCGCACCGTCTGCACCGCGGCGGCGTCCAGGAGGGCCGATGCCGCGTCCTGGCCGGGGCGCGGCGTCACGGGCGGGGTGCGCCGCCCGGTGCCGAGCAGCGCGGCGGCGACGAGGTCGTCCCAGGTGGTGGCTGGTGGGGTGGTCGTGTCGGCGGCCGTGTCGGCCATGTACGAGTCCCTTCCGTTTGTGGCCCGGTGGGGTCCGTTCGGCGGGTTCGAAGCGCTACCGGTGGTGCTCGGGCCGGGGCGGCTTCGAGAGGTCAGGGGACAGCCGTCAGATCAGGGACAGCGGTCCGTCGGACTCGGCCCGGAGCTACGTGAAGAGCGGAACCGCTTCCGGCGCCCAGGTGGTCAGCGGGGTGAAACCGGTGTGGCCGCAGTCGCCGAAGACCGTGACCGGCTCGCCGCCCGAGACCGCGGCGAGCTGCCACAGGCCCGTACGGTCCGTGCACCGCGGGTCGATCGGCAGCGCCGACTCGCCGCGCGCGTCGGCCAACTGCCAGCCCCGATCGGCGTCCGGGACCGGTATCACGTCGGCGAGGACGACCGGCCAGGCGTCCAGCCAGGGGTCCTCGCGCAGCGCGTCCCCGTAGCGGGCCAGCGCGGTCGCGACGTCCGTGCCGGGCGGTGGCGCGGCCGGCTCCCGTGGTGGCGCGTGGCGCGTCGCGACGGCGGCCCGCAAGGGGAGGGCGGCGGGGTAGTAGACGAGGTCGGCGTCGAGGGAGAGGCCGACGGGGAGGGAGAGTTCGGGGGCCCTGCCCGCTGCTCCGTAGGAGAGGAGCAGCGCCATGCGGCCGGTGTTCCGGCCGTGCAGCCAGATGCGGCGGGTGGTCAGCCGGCCGTCCTCGGCGTCCCGCTGGGCCAGGATCAGCCAGTCGTCGCGGACGGGCTCCGCGGTGGCGAGCAGGTCGGCGGTGTCCGTGGTGAGCCCGACGCGCGAGCGGACCGTGGCGGCCAGCGGCTCGGGCAGCCCGTCCACGTGGAGATAGCCCTGGTCGAGGGTGTGCAGCAGCGCGCACTCCGCCAGCATCCGGGACGGCCAGCCGCTGCCGGACGCGGGGGCCGACGCCAGTTCGCGTACGCGCGCGGCGAGTCCGGGAGCCTGCGCGTCGACCATGCGGGCCGCCGTCTCCTCCCACTGTCCGTAGCCGCCGCGGTCGGCCGAGGCCAGGCCGTTGCGCAGCAGGTCGGCGAGGCGGTGCTCCAACTCCCGGGCCCCGTCCGCCATGCGCCGCGCGCGCTGCTCCGCGCGGCGGCGGGCGGCGGCCCGGCCCGCCGACGGCTCGCCGTCGCCGGTGTCCTCGGCCTCCTCCGCCGTCTTCGCGGCCTTGGCCGCCACGGTCGCGGCGGTGCGCTCGGCCCGCTGCCGCCGGCCGCTCAGCCATTTCCGGGCCCACTCCGGCGGTTCGCCCCCGTCCTGCACGGCCGCCTCGTCCGAGGCCCGCAGCAGGAGGAGGCCGAGCGCGTGCTTGCACGGGAACTTGCGGCTCGGGCACGAGCAGTTGAAGGCCGGCCCGTCCGGGCCGGACAGGTCGGTGACCGTGCGGTACGGCGTGCTGCCGCTGCCCGCGCACAGCCCCCACACCGCGCCCTCGCCGGCCCCCGTGTCCGACCATGGCGCGGGCGCCGCGAGCTTGGCGCCCGCCTTGCGTGACGCGGCGTCAGGTGCGAGCGCGAGCACCTGCTCCGCCGTCCGGAACTCCCCCTGCGGATTCATGTCGACGAAGCTACGGCCTGCCACTGACAATCGCCGTGACCTGCACGTTTGTTGGCCCGAGGCCGATTGTCAGTGGGGTGGTGCAGTGTTGGTCACGCAGCCCGAAGCCGTGTGATGAGGGGGGACCTGTGACCGTGCCAGGATTTGAGAACGAGCCCGCGAGCGACGCCGATACGGGAGCCGATGCGGGAGCCGAGGCCGGAGCCGCCGCGGGAGCCGAGGCCGGAGCCGCCGCGGGAGTGGACGCCGGAGCCGTGGCCGAGGCCGCAGCCGACATCGGCGGTGAGCCGCTGCGGCCGCATGCCGAAGTGGCCTTCGCCGACGAACTCAAGGCGCTGGCCGCCGCGGACGACCGGCCGCGGCCGGTCAGGTGGCGGCTGTCGCCGTGGGCCGTGGCGACGTACCTGCTCGGCGGAGTGCTGCCGGACGGCACCGTCATCACGCCGAAGTACGTGGGCCCGCGACGCATCGTCGAGGTGGCCGTCACCACCCTCGCGACCGACCGGGCGCTGCTGCTGCTCGGTGTCCCCGGCACGGCCAAGACCTGGGTGTCCGAGCATCTGGCGGCCGCCGTCAGCGGAGACTCGACGCTGCTGGTACAGGGCACGGCGGGCACGCCGGAGGAGGCCATCCGGTACGGCTGGAACTACGCGCAGCTGCTCGCTCACGGCCCCAGCCGGGACGCGCTCGTGCCCAGCCCCGTCATGCGGGCCATGGCCGGCGGCATGACGGCGCGTGTCGAGGAGCTGACGCGCATCCCCGCGGACGTACAGGACACGCTCATCACCGTGTTGTCCGAGAAGACCCTGCCGATCCCCGAACTGGGCCAGGAGGTGCAGGCGGTCGGCGGCTTCAACCTGATCGCCACGGCCAACGACCGGGACCGGGGCGTCAACGAGCTCTCCAGCGCGCTGCGCCGCCGCTTCAACACGGTCGTCCTCCCGCTCCCGGCCACGCCCGAGGCCGAGGTCGACATCGTCGCCCGGCGCGTCGAACAGATCGGCCGCTCGCTGGCTCTGCCCGCCGTGCCGGAGGGCGTCGAGGAGATCCGACGGGTCGTCACGGTCTTCCGCGAACTGCGCGACGGCGTCACCGCCGACGGCCGCACCAAGCTCAAGTCCCCCTCCGGCACCCTCTCCACCGCCGAGGCGATATCCGTCGTCACCGGCGGCCTGGCCCTCTCCGCGCACTTCGGCGACGGCGTGCTGAGGGCGGCCGACGTCGCCGCGGGCATCCTCGGCGCGGTCGTCCGCGACCCGGCGGCGGACCGCGTCGCGTGGCAGGAGTACCTGGAGACGGTGGTCCGGGAGCGGGAGGGGTGGAAGGACTTCTACCGGGCCTGCCGAGAGGTCTCGGCGTGACTTGCGTGACTTGCGTGGCTTGAGGGACGGCGGGACGAAGAGCGTGACGGGGACGAAGAGCGTGACGGGGGCGATGGGGTGAAGGTGGACGAGGGGGAGGCGGGACCGGTGTTGTTGGGGGTTCGGCACCATGGGCCGGGGTCCGCGCGGGCGGTGCGCGCGGCGCTCGACGCGTGCGAGCCGTCCGTCGTGCTCATCGAGGGGCCGCCGGAGGCCGAGGCGGTCATCGGGCTGGCGGGCGAGGACGGCATGCGGCCGCCCGTGGCGCTGCTGGCGCACGCCGTGGACGATCCGGGGCGCGCGGCGTTCTGGCCGCTGGCCGGGTTCTCGCCGGAGTGGGTGGCCATCAGATGGGCGCTGGCCCACGGCGTCCCGGTGCGGTTCATCGACCTGCCGGCGGCCGTGTCACTGGCCATGGACGGCGCGGGCCGGGAGGCGGGCGATGAGAGCGGGGGCGACGAGGCCAGTGGCGAGAAGGCCAGTGGTGAGGAGGGCGACGGCGCGGACGGGGGGACGGACGGTGAGCCGCCCGACGTGGGGCACCTGCGCGTCGATCCTCTGGCCGTGCTCGCCGAGACGGCCGGGCACGACGACCCCGAGCGCTGGTGGGAGGACGTCGTCGAGCACCGGGGTGGCCACACGGGCTCCATCGCCCCGGCTGGGGCGAGCGCGCTCGCGCCGTTCGAGGCGCTGGCCGAGGCCATGACCGCGCTCCGGGGCGAGTACGGGCACGGGGGGCACGACCGGGACCTGGTGCGCGAGGCGCACATGCGGCTGCGGCTGCGGGAGGCGCGGCGGAAGTTCGGGGACGGCGTGGCCGTCGTCTGCGGCGCCTGGCACGTACCGGCGCTGGCGGAGACGGTGACGGTCGCCGCCGACCGGCAGCGGCTCAAGGGTCTCCCCAAGGTGAAGACCGAGCTCAGCTGGGTCCCCTGGACGCACCGCCGCCTCTCCCGGCACAGCGGTTACGGAGCCGGGATCGCGTCCCCCGGCTGGTACGGACACCTCTTCGACGCCCCCGACCGGCCCGTAGAGCGCTGGATGACCAAGGTCGCCGGGCTGCTCCGGGCGGAGGACCAGCCCGTGTCCTCCGCGCACGTCATCGAGGCCGTACGCCTCGCCGACACCCTCGCCACGATGCGCGGACGCCCCCTCGCCGGGCTCGCCGAGACCACCGACGCCATACGGGCCGTGCTGTGCGAGGGCTCCGACGTCCCGCTCGCGCTCGTACAGGACCGGCTCGTCGTGGGCGACGTGCTGGGCGAGGTGCCGGACTCGGCCCCCGCCACGCCCCTGCAACGCGACCTCGCCCGCGTCCAGCGCTCCCTGCGCCTCAAACCCGAGGCGGCGGAGCGGAAACTGGAACTGGACCTGCGCAAGGAGACCGACGCCGCGCGCAGCCGCCTGCTGCACCGGCTGCGACTCCTCGGCGTCGACTGGGGCGAGGCGGCCCGTTCCCGCGAGGGGCTCGGCACCTTCCGGGAGACCTGGCGGCTGCAATGGGAGCCGGAGCTGTCCGTCAAGGTGGCGGAGGCCGGAGTGTGGGGCACGACCGTGCTCGCCGCCGCGACGGCCAAGGCCGAGTCCGAGGCGGCCGGGGCCCGGTCGCTCGCCGACGTCACCGGCCTCGCCGAACAGTGCCTGCTCGCCGGGCTCACCGACGCCCTCCCCGTGGTGCTGCGCGCCCTCGCCGACCGCGCCGCGCTCGACGCGGACGTCGGCAACCTGGCCCAGGCCCTGCCCGCCCTCGTCCGCTCGGTCCGCTACGGGGACGTACGGCGTACGGACGCGACGGCCCTGCGCGAGGTGGCGAGCGGGCTCGCCGAGCGCGTCTTCGTGGGCCTGCCGCCCGCCTGCGCCGGCCTCGACCACGACGCGTCCGCGACGATGCGCGGCCACTTGGACGGCGTCCACACGGCGGTCGGCCTCCTGGCCGAAGCGACGCAGGCGACGGAAGCCGCAGGGACGACGAAGGCAACGACGGCAACGCAGGCGACGAAGGAAGCAGGAGGGCCCGGCATACGGGAGCGCTGGTCAGCCGTCCTGCGCGGGCTCTGCGAACGGGACGGCATACCGGGGCTGATACGCGGACGCGCCGTCCGACTGCTGCTCGACGACGGCCGATTGGCGGACGGGGAGGCGGCACGCCTCATGGGCCTCGCGCTCTCGCCCGGCACCGAGCCGCCCGAGGCGGCGGCCTGGATCGAGGGGTTCGTCGGGAGCGGCGGTTCCGGCGGCATGCTCCTCATCCACGACGAACGCCTCCTGGCCCTGGTCGACGGCTGGCTCACGCGCGTACCGGCCGACGCCTTCACGAGCGTGCTGCCGCTGCTGCGGCGCACCTTCGGCTCGTACGCCCCAGGGGTGCGCCGCACCCTCGGCGAACTGGTGCGGCGGGGCAGCCCGGACGCGCCTTCGCCGGGGCTCGGCGCCGGAGCTCTGGGCTTCGGTCCGGGGCTGGACGCCGAGCGCGCGGCGGCCGTACTGCCCACGCTGCACGCGCTGTTGGGGGTGCGGATGGGGACGGGGACGGCAGTCGCCGAACCCCTGCCCGTACCGACTCAAGGGAGGGAAAAGAGCTGATGGGCGACGCGAACAGCGCCACCGCCGAGGTCACACCCGATACCGCACCCGACTCCGCCGACGAGCGGTTGCGGCGCTGGCGGCTCGTGCTCGGCGGGGAGAGCGGGGCGGAGGGCACCGGCTGCGCCCTCGCAGGAGCGGACGCCGGCATGGACGCGGCGCTCGGCGCGCTCTACGGCGGCGACGGCAAGAGCGGCGACATGTCCCGTACGGACGGCATCTCCCGTACGGGCGGGCTCGGCGCGTCCGCGCCCGGCGTCGCGCGCTGGCTCGGGG
>NZ_JBHVHQ010000532.1:0-5958 GCF_042800135.1 Streptomyces sp. NPDC057654
GGGGTGGACGTGGCCGCCGGCGCAGACGCTGAGCATGGAGCGGTAGCGGCGCAGCCGCCGGGAGAGCTCGCGGTAGGTCGGGCCGCCCGCGGTCTTGATGTCGATGAGCAGTTGCAGGGAGAGCCGGTAGCCGCGGTACACCCGGCCGTGGTGCGCCCGTACGCGGCGCAGCAGCGGGTCGAGGTAGAGGGCTTCGAGGGTGCGGGCGGGGTCGAGGTCGGCCTCGTCGTGGGCGACGAGGAGCCGGCCGTCGACGAGCCAGATGTCCGCCTCGACGCTGCCGAAGCCGTGCCCGAGGGCGTCGGTCAGCGGGTGCGGGTGCGCGTAGTCGTTGTGCGCGTGGGCGCGGCGGAGCGGGGGTCTGCCGCGTCCGTGGTCCGGCGCGGCGGCGAGCGCCGGGGCGGCGAAGGAGCCCGCGAGGGCGGCCGCGGCGGTCACGACGGCCGCGCGTCGGGTGTGCGGGGGCCGGGCGGGCGCTGTCATGGTGCCTCCTGGGTCCGGGGGTCCTGGCCGGTGGCCGCGTGCGGGACGGAGTCGCTCTCTGTGAGTATCGGGGCGGAGCGGACGTCTTGGCAGGGGCGCGCGAAGAGTTACGCGCGATGACGCCGCCCCGTCTCCCCCCGTTCTCGTCGATCTCCCGCGCCATGGTGAACTCCCCTGTGCCATGGGAGAGTTCGAGGGACGTCCGGATGTCTGGGGGGACTATGGGGCGAGGGTCGGGCCGGTTGCGCGCGGTGGCGGCGGGGTGCGCGGCGTGGGTCGCGTTGGTGGGCGGGGGCACGGCGTGGGCCGACGGCGGCGGGCCGCCCGGGGCGCTGCGGCTGGGCGTGCGGACGGCGCTCGCGCCGGGCGTCGGCTATCAGGAGTTCTCGCTCCCGGCCTCGCACGGCCCGGCGTACGGGCATCTGCTGACGGTGGATCTGCGCGAGCCGCGGGTCTCCGTGGACCTGCTGTATCCGGGCGCGGTGGCCGCCCGCGCGCCGGTGTCGCGGCTGGCGGACGGGCGTGCCGCGGTGGGGGCGGTGAACGGGGACTTCTTCAACATCACGGAGGCGCAGCATCCGGGCGTCGAGCCGACCGGCGCGCCGGTGGGCCCGGCCGTCGCGGGCGGTCTGCCGCTGAAGGCCGCGGTGCCGGACGGGCAGCGCTTCGGTCCGGCGATGCCGCCGGGGGTCACGGCCGAGGCGGTGCTGGGCGTGGGGGCGGATCGCCGGGCGCGGCTGGACCGGCTCACGCTGGAGGGCGTGGTGCTGACGAGTCGCGGCGCGGTGCGGCTGCGGGGGTTCAATCAGTACGCGCTGCCGGTGGGCGGCGTCGGGGCGTTCACGTCGCGGTGGGGCGCGGCCTCGCGGGTCCGCGCGACGTGCGGTACGGACACCGACCGGGCCGCGCCGTGCAGTGCGCGGACCTATGAGGTGACGGTGCGGCGGGGGCGGGTGGTCTCGGCCGCGGAGAAGCCGGGCGGCGGGCCGGTGGCGAAGGGGTCGGTGGTGCTGGTCGGCCGGGAGGCGGGGGCGCGGGAGCTGCGGCGGCTGCGGGTGGGCGACCGGGTGCGGGTCGCGGAGCGGCTGCGGTCCGAGGGGCGTGCGCCGCTGCGGTTCGCGCTGGGCGGCTTTCCGGTGCTGCGCGACGACGAGCCGCTGGACGGTCTTGACACGGTGACGGCGGCCGTACGGACGTCGGCGGGCATCGGCGACCGCGGGCGGCGGCTGTATCTGCTCGCCCTGGACGGCGCGGCCGAGTACCGCTCCGGGCTGACGGTCGGTGAGCTGGCTTCGGTGATGAGGGAGTTGGGCGCCGACGACGCGGTGAATCTGGACGGCGGCGGTTCGACGACGTTGGTGACGCGCGGCGCGGGCGAGGACGGATCACGGGTGCGCAATCATCCGTCGGGCGGTGCGGAGCGTCCGGTGCCCAATGGCATCGGAGTATTTACCCGACCTTAACCAAAGGGGAACCAACGAGGTTATGCCACCCTTTCGAGTGACTGCGAGCACCAAAGCCCGCTGCTAGCTTCGGTGTTGCTCAAGCGGCGATCACGCTGTTTGTTCCGCACGGTGATGGGGTGGGCATTCAACTATGACGACGTCAGTGGAATCGGGCGCCGGGACCGAGAATTCACCGGCGCCGATGAGTCTGGGCACCGCGGCGGCCCGGAATCTGGCGACCACGACCAAGTCCGCCCCGCAGATGCAGGGCATCAGCTCGCGCTGGCTGCTGCGGATGCTGCCCTGGGTCGAGGTGCCCGGCGGCACGTACCGCGTCAACCGCCGGCTGTCCCATACGCTCGGCGACGGGCGGGTGGAGTTCGTCACCCGCGGGGCCGAGGTCAGCGTGATCCCCGCGGAGCTCGGGGAGCTGCCGCTGCTGCGCGGCTACACAGACGCAACGATTCTGCGGACGCTCGCGGACGGCTTCGCCCAGCGCGACTTCGCCCCCGGCGACGTGCTCGCCGAGCGGGGGCGGCCGGCGGACCAGGTGGTCCTCATCGCGCACGGCAAGGTCGACCTGGTCGGCGAGGGCGCGTACGACCGGCCGAGTGTGCTGCGGGTGCTCGCGGGCGGCCAGTTCTTCGGCGACCGGGCGCTGGCCGCGGACGAGGGCGGCGAGTGGGACTTCACGGCCAGGGCGCTCACGGCCGGCACGGCCCTGACGCTGCCGCGCCGGGCGTTCGAGGAGGCGCTGGGCCGCTCGGAGGGGCTGCGCGCCCACGTCGAGGCGTACCGCGCGGAGCGCGCCCGGCCGCGGAACGAACACGGCGAGTCGGCCATCGACCTGGCCTCCGGCCACGAGGGCGAGCCGGTCCTGCCCGGCGTCTTCGTCGACTACGAACTAGCGCCGCGGGAGTTCGAGTTGAGCGTCGCCCAGACCGTGCTGCGCGTGCACAGCCGCGTCGCCGACCTCTACAACGACCCGATGAACCAGGTCGAGGAGCAGCTGAGGCTGACCATCGAGGCGCTGCGGGAGCGCCAGGAGCACGAGATGGTCAACAACCGCGAGTTCGGGCTGCTGCACAACGCCGACCTGGGGCAGCGCATCCACACCCGCGGCGGCCCGCCCACCCCCGACGACCTCGACGAGCTGCTCGCCACGGTGTGGAAGAACCCGGGGTTCCTGCTCGCCCACCCGCGCGCCATCGCGGCCATCGGCCGGGAGTTCAGCGGCCACGGCGTCTACCCGGAGAGCGTGGACGTCGGCGGGCACGCGATCCCCGCCTGGCGCGGTGTGCCGATCCTGCCGTGCGGGAAGATCCCGGTCTCGGCGGCCGGCACCACGTCCGTACTCCTGATGCGCACCGGCGAGGAGGAGCGGGGCGTCGTGGGGCTGCACCGGACGGGAATTCCCGATGAATACCGGCCGAGTCTTTCGGTGCGCTTCATGGGCGTCAACGAACAGGCCGTCATCTCCTATCTGGTGAGCGCCTATTACTCGGCGGCCGTCCTGGTCCCCGACGCCCTCGGCATTCTTGAGAACGTCGAGGTCGGGCTCTGAGGGGCCGGGCCCCCGATCCGCAGTTCCGCCCCTTCAGCTCCACCGCTTCGCCGCTCCACCGCTTCGCCGCTTCGCCGCTCCACCGCTTCGCCGTTTACGCACAGAGATGGATGATCACATATGACCACGTCAGTGGAGTCCGGACGTACCGCGCAGCCGGGTGAGGAACCGTCACAGCTGAGTCTTGGCACGGCGGCAGCGCGTCAGCTGGCGACGACCACCAAGTCCGTACCGCAGATGCAGGGCATCAGCTCGCGCTGGCTGTTGCGCGTGCTGCCCTGGGTGCAGGTGTCCGCGGGCACGTACCGGGTGAACCGGCGGCTCGCCTACACCGTCGGCGACGGCCGGATCGAGTTCGTCACGGAGGGCCCGGAGGTCCGCGTCATCCCGCCCGAGCTGGGCGAACTGCCGCTGCTGCGCGGCTTCGAGGACAGTGCGGTGCTGGAGTCGCTCGCGGGCGCGTTCGTGCAGCGGGAGTACGCGGCCGGGGACGCGATCACCGAGGCGGGGCAGCCGGCGGACCAGGTCTTCCTGCTGGCGCACGGCAAGGTCCGCAAGGTGGGCACGGGCCGGTACGGCGACGAGAGCACGCTCGGCGTCCTCGCCGACGGCGACTTCTTCGGCGAGCGGGTGCCGCTGGAGCCCGACGGAACTTGGGAGTTCACGGCGCGGGCGCTGACCCGTACGACCGTGCTGGCCCTCCCTCGCACCGCCTTCCAGGAGCTCGCGGACCGGTCCGAGGCGCTGCGCGCGCATGTGGCGGGCTTCGCGTCGCGGTCCGTGCCCGCGCAGAACAAGCGCGGCGAGGCCGATATCGCGGTGACCGCCGGCCATGTCGGCGAGCCGGCCATCCCGGGCACGTTCGTCGACTATGAACTGAAGCCCCGCGAGTACGAGTTGAGCGTCGCGCAGACGGTGCTGCGGGTGCACAGCCGGGTCGCCGATCTCTTCAACGACCCGATGAGCCAGGTGGAGCAGCAGCTCAGGCTGACCATCGAGGCGCTGCGGGAGCGCCAGGAACACGAGATGGTCAACAACCGGGAATTCGGGCTGCTGCACAACGCCGACCTCAAGCAGCGCATCCACACCCGCAGCGGGCCGCCGACCCCCGACGACCTCGACGAGCTGCTGTCGCGCCGACGCAAGACGCAGTACCTGCTCGCGCACCCGCGCACGATCGCGGCGTTCGGCCGGGAGTGCAACAGCCGGGGCCTGTACCCGAAGGAGCTGGAGTTCCAGGGCGCGTCCGTACGGGCCTGGCGCGGGGTGCCGCTGCTGCCGTGCAACAAGATCCCGGTCACCGACGCGGGCACCAGCTCGGTCCTGGCGCTGCGCACGGGTGAGGAGCACCAGGGCGTCGTGGGGCTGCACCAGACGGGCATCCCCGATGAGTACGAGCCGGGCCTCAATGTCCGGTTCATGGGGATCAATGAGCAGGCGGTGACGTCCTACCTGGTCAGCACGTACTACTCGGCCGCGGTCCTGGTGCCGGACGCGCTCGGTGTGCTGGAGGACGTCGAGATCGGCCGGTGACCGGGGAGGCCGGGTCGGGCGGCCCGGAGCCGCCGCCCGGCCCGGTGCCGCCGCCCGCTCAGGACGGTGAGTTCAGCACTTCCTGCTGGGCGCGGCGCAGGTCGTCGGAGGGGTCGAGGCCGAGTTCGTCCCGGAGCAGGACGCGGGCCTTCTGATACGCCTGGAGCGCCTCGACCCGGCGGCCCGCCTTGTTGAGCGCCAGGACGAGCTGGGTCTGGAACCACTCGTTGAACGGGTACTCCACGACCAGGGAGCGGAGCTCCGCGACCAGTTCGTGATACCTCTTCAGTTCCATGGCCGACCGTATGTGGAGTTCGCGGACGGAAACGCGTTTCTCCTCCAGTCGGCTCACATAGTTCTGGAGTACCGCGCCGCGTTCGACATTCGCCAGCGGCACGCCTTGCCACATTGCGAGGGCCGACTCCGTCCACCGTGCGGACGCCTCGATGTCGCCGGCCGTCCGGCAGGCCCGCGCCCTTTCCGCCAGCCGTTCGAAGTCGCGGAAATCGAGGGATTCCTCCGCGGTGCGCAGCACATAGCCCGGTGGTGCGGTGGCGATGGCCCGGTCCCCGAGTTTGTCGCCGAGCTCCATCACGAAGGCCCTGCGCAGCTGGTAGATATAGGTCTGCGCCGTGGTGACGGCGGTGCGCGGTGGATTGTCGCCCCAGAGTTCGTCGATGATGGTCTCCAGGCTGACGACATGATTCGCGCGCAGCACGAGAAGCGCCAGCACCTGTTTGACCTTGGGCGCACTCGGGGTGAATACGAGTCGTTTATTGACGGCTACGATCGGACCTAGCACCTTGAATTCCATTGCCTCTCCTGCCCTCGCCGAGGAGCTGCGGCCCGCCGTCGACCGCGTCTCTTGGGGACCATAGGAGCGGGGGAATTGGACTTCAAGGGAAGGGAACCGAAGGTTCCGGAATCTTCGGG
>NZ_JBHVHQ010000533.1:0-5943 GCF_042800135.1 Streptomyces sp. NPDC057654
GGTTGGCGGAGCCGTCGATGGTTTCGCCGTTGTGGCGGACGTAGTGGCGTGCGTCGCGGCCGGGTTCGCGGAGGGCGCCGTTCAGGGCGCGCTCGACCCATTCGGCGCCGAAGCGGAAGACTTCGGCGGCGACGCCGCCCAGAGGGTGGAACTCGTTTTCGTAGACGCGCATCTCCTTGGGGGCGCGGATGCGCTCGTACGTGGCGAGGGCCTGCTCCAGCTGGGTCAGTTCGTCGAATTCGCCGATGCCGACGAGGACCGGGGCGGTGATGCCGCTGACGATGTCGCCGAGCGGCATGCGCTCGGCGAGTTCGCGGTCGAAGGCCTGCTCGTCCGTGTAGCCGGACATGTACATGTAGTTGTTCTTGAAGGTGGGCTGGGCGCGGTTGAAGATCGTTTCGAAGTCGCCGCTGACGGCCTCGAAGGCGGCCAGCGCGCCGAGGCGGGGTTCGACGGCGGCGGCGCGAAGGCCCCAGTAGCCGCTCATGCTGATGCCGAACATGCCGATGCGCTCGGCGTCGACCTCCGGCAGCTCGGTCAGGAAGTCGATGTAGCGGCTGATGGCGCGCTCGTAGTTGGTCAGGTCCGCGGTGAGGCCGTTCGCGCGGGTTTCGCCCTGCCCCGGCCCTTCGATGGAGAGGGCCACGATGCCGCGCGAGGTGTAGTAGCGCTCGGCCGCGTAGATGTAGTCCTCCTTGATCATGTCCATACCGGGGCCGAGGATCACGGCCGGGGCGTTCTCCACCGTGCCCGCGGGCAGGTGCAGCAGGGCGTAGATGTGCCGGCCCTCGAAGTCGAGCACGACGCGGCGCACCCGGTTGTCGCGCAGTTCGCCCAGGCGGGCCACGCAGTGGTCGCAGTGCTCGCGGAAGGCGATCTTGCGCGGGTCCTCGGCGTCGAAGATGGAGTACTGGGCGCGTCCCCACATCACGGCGGCGCGCAGGTAGAGGTCGGCCGCGGTCTGCGCGAAGCCCTCCCGCTCATGGTGGGCGGCGCGCGTCTCCGCCTGCCCCGCCACGGTCGCCCATGCCTTGGGGAGCATGGCCCCGCTCTTGACGAGGGCGAAGACCTTGTCGAAGTCGGTGTGGTCGTGCCCGAACTGCTCCAGGGTCCCCTTGGCCTCCGGGTGCAGCGCATCGAATCCGCCCTGCGCGAGGGCGATGTCCAGGGCCCAGCTCTGCCCGACGGAACGAACGGTCATGATTCTTCTCCTTCTCGATTTCGAGGCTGCTCGATGTCGAGGCTGCTCGGCTTCGAGGCTTCTCGGCTTCGAGACTCCTCGGCTCTCGGCTCCCGGCTCGTTCAGCGCTCAGCCACACAACAGCTAAGTACTTATTCAATAAGTACTTCAGTTATCGTGGATGTCAAGCGGAAGCCCCCAAGACCACCAGGGAGAAGGCCATGACCAGCACCGATGCCTCTCGGCGCCAAGGTGCCCTCAACGCCCTCTCGCGCGCCGCGTACAGCCTCAGCGCCGCCGACGCCCGCCTGCGCGGGCGGGCCACGCGCAACCCCGGCGCCCTCTCCCTCACCCATGCGCGCGCCCTGCGCGTGCTCGCCGAACGCGGACCGCTCTCCATCGCCGAACTCGCCGCCGGCGTCGAGACCACGGGGGCCGCCGCGACCCAGCTCGTCAACGGGCTCGCCAAGGCGGGTTACGTGCTGCGGGAGCCCGACCCCGCCAACCGCCGCGCCGTCCGGGTGAGCCTCACCGACCAGGGCCTGGACCGCCACAGCGAACGTGAAGGCGTCCTCGCGGACGCCCTCGCCGAGTCCTTCGCCGACCTCAGCACGGAAGACCTCGCCGTCGCCGCCGACGCCCTGCGCCGCCTGGGCGGGATCTACGACGAGTTGTAGGGCCGCCCTCCCCATCCCGAGCCCCGAGCCCCGAGTCGCGAGACCCGGCCCCCCTGACAAAGTTCGATCACCGCCCGGACACGCCGTGAACGCTGCCTCCCAGCAGTCGGAGCCCTCATAACATCGGCTGAGGCCACCACGATGGCCACTCCTCCCGAGAGGCTCGTCCGTGCATCGCTGGCTTTCCGAAGGACGCCGAACGGCGGTGGCCCTGGCCATCGCCGTGTGCGGAGCGGTGATCCTCCCCAACGACAGCGTGGCGCGGGTCTCGGCGACCGACATCGGCGTACTCGTCCTCCTCGCCTACCTGCTCCCCTACCTCGCGATCACCCTGGCCGCCTTCCGGACCGCCACCGCGGAACAGGTCCGCGCCTGGGCGCAGCGCGAAGCCCGCGGCACCTTCATGCAGCGCTACGTCCTCGGGACCGCGCCCGGACCAGGGGTATCGCTCTTCATCGCCGCCGCCTCGCTGGTGGTGGCGGTGGTGTGGCTCCCCGGCCACCTCAGCACCGCGTTCTCCGCCCTCCCCCGCACCCTGGTGGCTTTCGCACTGATCGTCGTCGCCTGGATCTGCGTCGTCGTGGCCTTCGCGGTCACCTTCCAGGCCGACAACCTCGTGGAGGACGAGCAGGCCCTCGACTTTCCCGGCGAAGAGCCCCCGGCCTGGGCCGACTACGTCTACTTCGCCCTGTCGGCGATGACGACGTTCGGCACCACCGACGTCGACGTCACCTCACGGGCGATGCGACGGACGGTGGCGGCGAACACGGTCATCGCCTTCGTCTTCAACACCGTCACGGTCGCGACCCTGGTCTCCGCGTTGGGCAGCCGCTAGTACCCCTGGCCCCACGGACGTACGGGCGTACGGGCGTACGGGACCCCTCCGAAGAAGGGCTGCGCCTGCTCGCCAGTTGGTCGGCGACGCGAGAAGCCGGCGACGGCGCATCAGCAAGCCGACCATGACCCCTCACGCAAGGGCGTGAGGGGCGTCGTGGAATGACGAGCGTGACGGATTGCCGTCAGATCAGGTGGGGAAGCCGAGGTTCCAGCCGTCGATGATGCGCCGGGGACCCACGTGGATCTTGTCCTCCTGAGGGTTGTACCGGACGTAGGAGTCGCCGCTGAACAGCCAGGCGTCGTGGCTGCCGGGGGCGACGCACGCGGCGTCGATGTGGCGGGTGAAGGGATCGCTCAGGCCGGTCCACCGCTTCGCTATGGCTACGGGCCCGAGGATGACCCGGTCCTCTTTGAGGTGGTAGTGGACGTACTGGTCGCCCCTGAACATCCACACGGTGTTCGAGTCCGAGGGGTCGGTGAGGGCGGCGTCGACGCCGTATTCGAAGCCGGTGCCCTTCAGCCCGGTCCATCCGTCCGCGATGGAGCGGGGGCCGACCTCGACCGTGCTGGTGTTGAGGTTGTAGCGCAGGTACTGGTCGTCGTGGAAGAACCACGCGCGATCGGGAGCGCCGGCCCCCTTGGGACAGGGCAGAGCGGCGTCGACACGGTCGGCGAAGCCATGGGTGTCGAGGCCGGGCCATCCCTCGGCGACCGTGGCCGCCTCCTTGGCGACGGTGTTGTTCGCGAGGTTGATCCGCAGGTACAGGTCGTCGTGGAACAGCCAGGCCTCCGTGGGCGTGGCGCGGCCTGTGCAGGGCAGGACGGCGCTGACGCCGTCGACGAACGCCGTGCGCCCCAGGGCGGCCCAGCCCTGGTGAACGCGCCGGGGGCCCACTTCGACGGTGTGCGTCTGGATGTTGTAGCGGAGGTAGTCGTCGCCGCGGAAGAGCCACATCTGGTCGGTGCTTCGGGGCACCTTCACGGCGGCGCTGACGCCGTGGGCGAAGTCGGTGTTCGCGAGGCCGGGCATGTGCAGTGCGATGGGGTTGGGGCCGGTGATCGTGTTCTTGTCCAGGTGGTAGTAGACGACCTCGGAGTCGCGGAAGAGGAAGAGGCCGTGGGCGGGGTCGCCGGGGTCGTGGACGGCGGCGTCGATGTAGTCGACGAACGAGGTGGTACGCAGGGCGGGCCAGCCCGCGGCGATCTCCTGGGGGCCGCTGACGACGTTCATGCTGCCGACCGCGTAACGGACGTACTGGCGCCCGCTGAACATCCACACGTCGGTGGAGCTGCCGGGGACGGCGACGAGGGTGTCGACGCGTAGCGCGAAGTCGGTGCCCGTCAGGTTGGGGAAGAAGACCGGGAAGGAGCGCGGGCCGAACTCGACGCTGTCCTCGTTGATGTCGTAGGTCATGCAGGTCCCCGGGCGCAGGAAGTACGCCCCGTACCCGTTCGGCAGGTTCCCTCCGGCGTCCAGCACCGGGTAGAGGCGCTGTCGCGGGACCGGCTCTTCGGCGGCCGCTTCCCACCGAGTCGCGTCGGCCCCGGGCCTGGAGGTGCCCTGCTGGGCGACGGGCCGGCGGTGCAGGATCGTCAACGCCCACGCGATCACGAAGGCATTGGGATAGAGATCGGTGAGGGGACTCCTGTCCACGGGCTGTCCTGGTGCGTTGCCATAACGGTCGAACATGCTCGACAACGTGTGCCAGTTCGTCTCCAGCCTGGTGAACTCCTCGCGTTGAGCCGCGGAGATGGTGCCGCTCCGTTGCCACAGCCCCGCCAGGGCCCGCCCGATCGCGCGGAAGCGTGTGGCCTCGCAGATCATCTCGACCAGGTAGCCGAACGCGGGCCGCTGGTGGTCGCGCAGGTCCGGCCTCTCCCTGAGCATCTGGAGCGCGGTGGTCAGGTTCGCCCAGCCCAGGGTGTTCCGCGGCAGACCGTTGGGGTCCCCGTAACTTTCCATGATCCCCGTGTCGATGGGGGTGAACCGCTCTTCCCTGGCCATCGCCAGGACTCCGGCGGGCGCGTTCGACAGGTGGTAGAAGTCCGCCTGTCCGGGGAGGGTGAAGCCCCAGCCGTACAAGCTGGTGTCCTGGATGTAGAAGTCGACCAGGTCTTGGCCTTCCGCGCGTAAGCGGACGAAGAACACGCCGGCGGCTGCGTCCTCACGATGCGCCTGTCGCATCTGGTACATGTTGACTGGACGCGGCTGTTCGTTGGCCCCGGCCACGTTGACCGGGTCGCCTTGGAGCATGGCGACGTGGTTCCGGATGGTTTGGACGAATCTGCCGTAGGCCTGGGTGTCGGCAGCGTCGATGTCCAGGGTGGCCAGGTGGAGAACCATGTCAATCTCCTGTCTCGGAGTGGCGGAACGGGCCTGGGCACACGCACGAGCAGGACCGCGCACCGGTGGCCCGCGCATCGCGTGAGGGCACCGCGACCGACGCCCCCATCCCACCCGCTCGCACCGTCGCCAACCCGGCGCCTCAGTGAACATCCCCGCGCCCACGGGCGGAAGACGAGAGCCGGCCGTCCGGATCACGCCGCGGGCCCCCTCCGCGGCCTGAACGTCGCGGTCGGAGGCGTCCTTTCGCGCCGAATCCCCTGCGATCAGCCGCGTTGCCATCGGAATCCGAGTGACACGTGGGGCGGTCCGGCCCGAGGGAGTCGTTCTGCCGCTGTCCCGGCCGGGCGGAGCTTCGGTGGATCGGGGCGTACGACATCGTGCCCGCTGTACAGAAGCAGATATAGGAGAGATGTCGTGTAGGGGAAGGGCCGTATCTTCGCGACCGGCGGGTCGGTCGCCGGGTGACCGGATACCGACCATTGTTCCTTGGGACCGGCGTTGCTGGAAACAGAACCAGTAGGCAAAAACTCTCGCCTCCGGAGCCCCTTTCCGGCCACGGCGGGTCGAGCACGGCCAACGGTCGTGTGCTGGTGAGCCACTGGAGCCCGATGGGACGGAAGGTGTCCGAGCGTGTCGCGTCGTGAACCCAACGAGCAGTTGGCCGCGCTCCTGGCGGAGGCGGAGTGGAGCGCCGGAGCGCTCGCTCGGGCGGTGAACGTTCTGGGCGCGGCCCGCGAGTTGGAGTTGCACTACACGCGGTCTTCAGTGGCTTTCTGGCTCAACGGATCGCGGCCGCCCGCCCCGGTTCCCGAGTTCGTTGCGCAGGTGTTGAGCCGCCGCACGGGACGCCTGCTCGCCCCGCAGGACACCGGGCTCGCCCAGCTCTGCGACCGGACCGAGAC
>NZ_JBHVHQ010000534.1:0-5939 GCF_042800135.1 Streptomyces sp. NPDC057654
CTCGACGAGCGTGATGGCCCGCGCCACCATCGCCCGCTTCCCGTCGAGCACGCCCTTCACATAGGCGTCGAGGTCGATCGCCATCGGATTCAGCGGCCCGGGCCGGGCTCGGCGCCACCCGAGTCGGCGGCGGCCGGCCCGGCGTGGCCGAGACCGGCGGCGAGCCGCCGCACCAGGTCGTACGCGGCGTCCGGGATGACCGTGCCGGGCGGGAAGACGGCCGCCGCGCCCATCTCCAGGAGCGTGGCGACGTCCTGCGGCGGAATCACCCCGCCGACCACGACCATGATGTCCTCGCGCCCCTCCTCGGCGAGCTGCTCGCGCAGCGCCGGTACGAGCGTGAGATGGCCGGCGGCCAGCGACGACACCCCGACGATGTGCACGTCCGCCTCGACGGCCTGCCGGGCCACCTCGCCCGGCGTCTGGAACAGCGGGCCGACGTCCACGTCGAAGCCGAGGTCGGCGAAGGCGGTGGCGATCACCTTCTGGCCGCGGTCGTGGCCGTCCTGGCCCATCTTGGCGACCAGCATGCGGGGGCGGCGGCCCTCGGCCTCCTCGAAGGAGGCCACCAGCGCTCGGGTGCGCTCGATGGACGGGGACTCGCCGGCTTCGTTGCGGTACACACCGGAGATCGTACGGATCTGGCTCGCGTGCCGCCCGTACACCTTCTCCAGGGCGTCGGAGATCTCCCCGACGGTCGCCTTCGCGCGGGCCGCGTCGATGGCCAGCTCCAGCAGGTTGCCGGTGGACTCGGCGGCGCGGGTCAGCGCGTGCAGCGCGTCCTGGCAGGCGCTCTCGTCGCGCTCGGCGCGCAGCCTGCGGAGTTTGTCGATCTGCTGGGCGCGCACGGAGGAGTTGTCGACCTTCAGGACGTCGATCTGCTCGTCCGTCTCCACGCGGTACTTGTTCACGCCGATGACCGGCTGCCGCCCCGAGTCGATGCGGGCCTGGGTGCGGGCCGCGGCCTCCTCCACCCGCAGCTTCGGAATGCCGGCGTCGATGGCCTGCGCCATGCCGCCCGCCGCCTCCACCTCCTGGATGTGCTGCCACGCCCGGCGCGCCAGGTCGTAGGTGAGCCGCTCCACGTAGGCGCTGCCGCCCCACGGGTCGATGGTCCGCGTCGTGCCCGACTCCTGCTGGATCAGCAGCTGGGTGTTGCGGGCGATGCGCGCCGAGAAGTCGGTGGGCAGGGCCAGCGCCTCGTCGAGGGCGTTGGTGTGCAGGGACTGCGTGTGGCCCTGCGTCGCCGCCATCGCCTCCACGCACGTACGCGTCACGTTGTTGAAGACGTCCTGCGCCGTCAGCGACCAGCCCGAGGTCTGCGAATGGGTGCGCAGCGAAAGGGACTTGGCGTTCTCCGGGTGGAACTGCCGGACCAGCTTCGCCCACAGCAGACGCGCGGCGCGCATCTTGGCGATCTCCATGAAGAAGTTCATGCCGATCGCCCAGAAGAAGGAGAGCCGGGGCGCGAACGCGTCCACGTCCATCCCCGCGGCCCGCCCGGCCCGGATGTATTCCACGCCGTCGGCCAGGGTGTACGCCAGCTCCAGATCGGCCGTGGCCCCGGCCTCCTGGATGTGGTAGCCGGAGATGGAGATGGAGTTGTAGCGCGGCATGCGCTGCGAGGTGTACGCGAAGATGTCGGAGATGATCCGCATCGAGGGCTTCGGCGGATAGATATAGGTGTTGCGGACCATGAACTCCTTGAGGATGTCGTTCTGGATGGTCCCCGCCAGCTTCTCCGGCGGCACGCCCTGCTCCTCCGCCGCCACGACGTACAGCGCGAGTACGGGCAGCACGGCGCCGTTCATCGTCATCGACACGGTCATCCGGTCGAGCGGAATCCCGTCGAAGAGCTGCCGCATGTCGTAGATCGAGTCGATCGCCACGCCCGCCATGCCGACGTCACCGGTCACCCGCGGGTGGTCGCTGTCGTAGCCGCGGTGGGTGGGCAGGTCGAAGGCGACCGACAGCCCCTTCTGGCCCGCCGCCAGGTTGCGCCGGTAGAAGGCGTTGGACTCCTCGGCGGTGGAGAAGCCCGCGTACTGGCGGATGGTCCAGGGCTGGTTGACGTACATCGTCGGGTACGGGCCGCGCAGATACGGCGCGACGCCCGGGTAGGTGCCGAGGAAGTCCAGGCCCTCCACGTCCTGCCCGGTGTAGAGCGGTTTGACCGAGATGCCCTCCGGGGTCTCCCAGCGGAGATCGTCACTGGCGGCGGCCTTCTTGACGGCGTCGTGCCACTCCTCGGCGCTGCCGCCGGCCCCGCTGCCGCCGGGCTTCGGCGTCCCGAGGCCGATCCCGGAGAAGTCCGGGATTCCCATCGTTGCCATCAGGACACTCCCATGCGGTCGAGGGTGGCGGAGAGCACGGCGACGGCGTCGCAGCCGGCGAAGACACAGGCGTCGACGCCTGGGTACTGCCCGGCCTTGCCCGCGAGGAACACATGCCGGGCGCCCGCCTCCCTGAGCGCCCCGGCGGCCTCGGCGGCCTGCTCCTCGTACAGCGCGTCGCTGGAGCACAGACAGACCTCGGCGGCCCCGCTGTCCTCGAACGCCCCTTGGTCGACGGGCTCGATGCCGCCCGCCTGGAACAGGTTGGAGGCGAAGGTGAGGCGGGCGGTGTGGGCCGCGGCGGGCCCGAGGGCGGCCAGATAGATCCGCGGCCGGGCTCCGGTCGCCGCGAGGTGCCGGTCGGAGCGTGCGCGCAGGTCCTCGAACGCTTCGTCGCGCCGTACGCGCGGCAGCCCGCCGGACGGCGGCGCGGGGGCGGGCTCGCGCTCCACGGGCCGCTCGGCGAGGTTCGGGAACTCGCTGACCCCGGTGATCGGCTCGCGCCGCTTCGCGAGCTTCGCGCCGCGCGCCCGCCATGTCTCGGCGAGATCCCGGCCGAGCTGCCCGGAGCGCAGGGCGGCGGCCTGCCCGCCCGCTCCCTCGACGCGCTGGAAGAACGCCCATGCCGCGGCGGCGAGTTCGTCGGTGAGCCGCTCCACGTACCAGGAGCCGCCCGCCGGGTCGATCACCCGCGCCAGGTGCGACTCCTCGACCAGGATCGTCGAGGTGTTACGGGCGATACGGCGGGCGAACGCGTCCGGCAGCCCGAGCGCGTGGTCGAAGGGCAGCACGGTGACGGCGTCCGCGCCGCCGACCCCGGCGGCCAGCGTCGCGACCGTCGTACGCAGCATGTTCACCCACGGGTCGCGGCGCACCATCATGACCGGCGACGTGACCGCGTGCTGGACCTGGCGGCCCTCGGCGCCGCACACCTCCGCGACCCGCGCCCACAGCCGGCGCGCCGCCCGCAGCTTGGCGATCGTCAGGAACTGGTCGGCGGTGGCCGCGTACCGGAACTCCAGCTGCCCGACGGCCTGCTCGACGGTCAGCCCCGCCGCGGTCAGCTCCCGCAGATAGGCGACGCCGGTCGCCAGCGAACTCCCGAGCTCCTGCGCTGCCGACCCGCCGGCCTCGTGGTACGGCAGCGCGTCCACGGTCACCGCCCGCAGCCCCGGATACTCCGCGGCGCACAGCCGCGCGAGCCGGGCGACGGCGGCGAAGTCGAATCCTTCACCCGTACGAGCCTCGAACCCGAGCGGATCGGCTCCCAGATTGCCGCGCGCCGCCTCCTTGGCGACGCCGCGCTCCCCGTACAGCCGCAGCAGCTCACCGGCGGCGGCCTCGACGCCGTCCCCCGCGTCGAGGGCGACCGGCGCCAGATCCAGATAGACCCCGTCGAGCACCCGGCCGAGCGACGCCACGGGAATCCCGTGCTCGCCCACGACCAGCCACAGCGACGCGACCCCGTTCTCCAGGTCCGCCAGCACCGCCGCGCCGTCGGCCGCCGCGTGCCGCTGCCGTACGTCCCAGCCGCCGAGCGCGTTGCCCTCCGGGCGACCGCCCCGGACGAACGGGGCGAAACCGGGAAGCCCGGGGTCGGGCGACGCGTCGTCAGCCGTGTACAGCGGCCGGCTCCGCAGCCCCTCCTCGATCTCCACGGACAGCGCGTCCACCGCCGCCGCCCCCGAGAACTCCCGGCCCGACTTGCGCAGCACGCCCTCGACCAGGTGTTGCCACTGCTCATGGGTTGCGTCAGGGAACTCGGAGGCCAACGAGAGCCCGTCGTCAGGCAGGACAGTCATGCTCGGATGCTAGGCCGCAACCACACCTGAGCTGGAGGGGGCACGGCTGTGACCTTGCACTCCATCAGGTTGGCTTGATCTTGACGGCGGGGCGTATTAGGCGGTGTCTTCATCCGTGGGTCATGCCGCATCCGCGATTTCGCAGGTGGGCGGCGGACGGGACGTTCGGCCGGATGCTGAAGGCCGCGCTGGCGAAGGCCGTGCTGGCGGAGGCGGGCGCGGCGGGAGACGTCGAGTGGCTGGTGTCGGTCGACTCCACGGTCGTCCGTGCTCATCAGCATGCGGCCGGGGCCCGAAGAGGGGGTCCGCGACCCGGCCCCGGGCCGGTCCGGAGGCAACCTGACCAGCCAGACCCACCTGGCTTGCGGCGGCCGGGGCCGTCCGTTCGCCTTCGTCGTCACGGGATCCCGCACACGATCCCCGAACGGGCCGACCAGGCCCGCGGCCGGGCCCGGACCGGCTCGGGAACGGGCCCCGCAGAGGGTGCTTGATCCGGGTCAGCCTGAAGTGGTCGTGCCGTTGCGCTCCCACCACCAGGAGATGTACGGGTAGGGCAACGGTGCCGGATCTGCCGGACGTGTGGTGGGGCCGTATCCGCCGAAGTGGTAAGTGTCCGACAGGTCCTGCTTGTTGACGTAGCGGGTGTTGTCGGTGACCCAGGCGAGATGGCCGCCGTGGAAGTCGCGCAGGGTGTGCACCACGGGGGCGTACAGGTCGTGGTCGTCGTCGAGCAGTTGGTCGCTGATCCGGTCGAAGAGCAGGATGCAGCGGTCGTGGACGTCCATGGCGGCGCGGACGCCCTGCGGGTAGGTGTATCCGTGGGTGTCACGGAGGATGTCGATGGCGGTGGCCCAGGCGGGTACGTTGTCGCGCTCGTAGGAGTACGCGTAGATGTCGTTGGTCCATCCGCCCAGCAGTGCCACGATCTCCCGCAGGGCCCGTACCCGGCGGTCCGCGATGTGTTCGGGGCGCAGTCCGTGGCCGTTGAGGATGATGGCGAGGCTGGGGTACGTGTGCGCTCCGCCCTGGTACATGCGGCAGGTCAGGTATTCGTCGATGGTGGGACGGTGCCGCGCTTGCCGCATGGCCATGATGTTCAGTTCCATCGCGGTGTACGTGTACATCAGGTCGATGAACTGCTGGCCGGCCTCGGGGCCGTAGAGACTGTCGATGTCCATGCGGATCTCGCGCAAGGCGAGGCCGTACTTGTGGGTCAACGCGGGTGGGTATTCGGTGATCTCGGCCGTGCGCATGATGCGCAGGTTGTCGATCGCCGTGGCGGTGGTGTCGATGCCCGTGGGCCGCTCGTCCAGGACCTCATCGTCGTAGGCGAACCCCCATACGGTGAACTTCGCGTAGATGAAGACCGCTTCCTTGACCGCGGCGGGCATGGCGTATCCGGCGAAGCGCCCGTTCTCGGTGCGCAGTTGCTTGTGCCGCATGCTGTCGTCCGCGTACAGCCGATGACGGTCCAGGAAGTCGTTGGCGACGAGCCTGGCCTCCTCCGTGTCCGGGTGTTTGGCGGCCGGGTGCGGCCAGTAGTAGGGGGGTACGTCGATGGGCGGTGTGGGTGTGGCCCGTTGCTTTGGGGTCACATCCGGCTCCGAGGCATGGCCTGCGCCGGGATGACGGTGATGGGCTGCGGTCATCGGGACCTGTCTCCTTGATGAGCGGTGGACCGTGCTGTGCTGTGCGGTGCTGCGGAAGACGTGACGCGAGGGGGCCGTGTCGCCGGGCGCAGGAGCGGGTGTCCCGCTGCTGCGGCGCGCCGGGGCGGGCGGGCGAGGCGGAACGGGGTCGACCG
>NZ_JBHVHQ010000535.1:0-5933 GCF_042800135.1 Streptomyces sp. NPDC057654
AGCCCGAGCAGCTCCGTGAAGTCGAGATTGGCCAGCAGCGGCTCGTCATCGTCGCCGCCGCTCCCCATCCGCAGCGGCGCGAGCTGCCGCGCGAGCGCGTCCGCCGTCTCCATCGACAGCGTGTCCGGCACCCCCTCGTACACCGCGACCTGCGACACCAGTTGCAGCCGGCCCGGCCGTACGACCACGGACAGCCCACCGCGCAGCTCGTCCAGCTCGCCCGGCACCACCTCGACGATCGTGACGCCCTGGAGCCCCTCCTGCGCCGCGAACGCGGAGTCCGGCGGCACCATCGCGCCGTCCAGTATCAGCAGCACCTGCGGCTGGTCGAGCAGCGGCTGCCCGTCCCGGCTGAAGCGCGTACGCCCCTCCAGCCGCGGCTTCAGCAGGTCCTCCAGCTCGCTCAGGTCGTCGCTGATCAGCCGCCGCGCGCCCGCGCCGTCCACCGCGCCGGGCAGCTGCACATGCGGCAGCCACTTCGTCCACTCCCAGTACGAGGCCGCGCCGCGCGCCGCCACCACCGCGATCACCAGGTCGTCCGGCGAGTGCAGCGTGGCGAGCTGGGCCACCAGCGAGCGCGCCGCCCCGTGCACCGTCTCCGGCTCGCCCGACAGCGTCACGTGGTAGAAGGCGCGCAGCGACACCGCCATCGGCATCCCGTCCAGCGACCCGTGGACCGCCAGGAAGTGCTGCATCGCCCCCGCGGTCAGCGGCTCCAGCTCGTCGACCGGCGCGGTCTCCGGCGCCACCAGCGGCGTCGCGAGCTGCTGCGAGCCGAGCCCGAGCCGGGCCTGCCCGAAGTCGTTGTCGCTCATCCGCCGCTCCCACACGCGGCTGCCCTCGGCGACCACCGCCCACAGCTGCTCGGGGGAGGGGTGCAGATAGAACTGCGCGTCGCGCTGCGCCCGAGCCGTCTTACGGACGGTCCGCCGCGTCTGCGCGAGGTATTTGAGGTAGTCGCGGCGCATGTCCGCCATCTGCCCCTGTGAGCCCTGACGGTGCCGCATGAACATCGCGATGGTCATGCCGAGCGTCGAGAACATCATCATGACGCCCATGATCTTCATCATCGGCGCGGCGCCCGGCATGAAGAAATAGACCATCGACGAGGCCATGCCCAGCGTGGGCAGCAGCTGCATCAGCACGCCGTCCTGCTGGCCGCGCGGCAGCTCCGGCGGCGACTCTAGACGGAGCTCCTCGCTCGGCACCTCGGGCGGCAGGGCCCGCGGCTGGCGCTTGACGACGACCTGGCTCAACGGTCCTTCAACCCCCATCACGCGGAAGGACAGTTCCAGTCCGGCGCCCCCGTGGCGACGGCCTCCCTCCGCGAGACGGCGATCCTATCGATGGGGACCGACACCGGCCCCGGTAGGGTGGCCGCCGCGCGTACGCACGAGCGAAGCACGCCGTATGCACGAGCGCACCGAGCAGAGCGATTCAGGGGGCCTTTAACGTGAGTACGTCCGCTACGACCGGCTTCTGCAGGGTGACCGTCGTCGCCCCCGACAGCCGGATCGATGTCGCACTCCCGGAGGACATCGCGGTCGCCGACGTCTACCCGGAGATCCTCCGGCTCACCGGCCAGACCCAGGCCGCCGGCGAACCCACCGGCTACCACCTCGTACGCCGCGACGGCGCCGTCCTCGACAGCTCCCGCTCCCTGGTCGCCCAGCAGATCCTCGACGGCGAGCTCCTCTCGCTGCGTCCCTTCGCCGAATCCCTGCCGCCCGCCGTCTACGACGACGTCTCCGACGCCGTGGCCTCCGCCGTCACCCGCGACCGCACCCTGTGGAACAACCAACTGCTGCGCGTCTGCGGCCTGTTCGGCGGCGCCCTGCTGCTCGTCCTGATGGGCTTCGTGCTCTGGTTCGCCGACCCCGTCCGGCACGACATGCACGGCCTGCCCGGCGTCATCGCCGCCGCCGTCGGCGTGCTGCTGGTCGCCCTCGCGGGCGTACGGGCGCGGATCTACGCCGACCGGTCCTCGGCCATCGCCCTCGGCCTCGCCGCCCTGCCGCACCTCATGATCGCGGGCTCCGGCATCCTCGCCCCCGCCGCCGGCGAGGGCATCGGCCGCCTCCAGTTCCTGCTCGGCTGCGTCACCGTCCTCGTGGCGTCCGTCGCCCTGGTCGCCGCCATGCCCACCGGCGACGCGCCCTTCGTCGCCACCGTCTTCGCCGCGACCGTCGGCACCCTCGCCACCTTCTGCGCGATCCTCACCGAGGCCGACGTCACCGGCACCGCCGCCGTCTGCGCCGTCGTCGCCATCGGCGCCATCGCCTTCCTGCCCGGCCTCTCCGCCCGCGTCGCCCGGCTGCCCATCGGCTACGCCGCGCCCCGCTCCGCGGCCGCCGACGACCTCGACGCCGCGCCGGCCGGCGCCACCGCGGAGCCCGTCGACGCCGACCGCATCGCGGCCCAGGCCCGCCGCGGCCACGAGATGCTGCTCGGCCTCGTCGGCGGCTGCTCCGCCGTCGTGGTCGGCGCCGCGGCCGTCCTCGGCTTCTCCGCCGACCTGTGGGGGCAGCTGCTGGCCCTCGCCGCGGGCCTCGC
The DNA here is from genome assembly GCF_042800135.1 of Streptomyces sp. NPDC057654. NCBI lineage: Bacteria > Bacillati > Actinomycetota > Actinomycetes > Kitasatosporales > Streptomycetaceae > Streptomyces > Streptomyces sp. NPDC057654. The sequence continues at coordinate 2,554 of NZ_JBHVHQ010000535.1, forward strand.
GATGCTGCTGCGCGCCCGGCTCTTCCGCTACACCGCCCAGGTCGCCGCGGTCCTCGGCGCGGGCCTCGCCGCCCTCGCCCTGCTCGTACTCGGGCTGTCCCTGAACCCGCCCGCCGACGCCGTGCTCAAGCTGCTCACCGAGCACGACCACGGCCCGCTCGACATCCGTACGGTCTGGCTCGCCGCGGCCGTCACCGCCGGTGCCGCCCTGATCATCGGCATCGCGCTGATCATCCCGAAGAAGGGGCTCTCCCCCTTCTGGGGCCGGCTGTCCGACATAGCGGAGAGCGCCCTGCTGCTCGCGCTCGTACCGCTGTGCCTCGCCGTGCTCGACGTGTACTCCTCCGCCCGCGGCCTCGCGGGGAGCTGACCGCCGAAGACCATGGGGGAGGGGCCGCGCGACCCGGCTGGTACTGTGGGTGGCGGCCGTTTGTGTACGCGCCTCCGGAGCACTCTGGGGGCAGCGCCCAGCGGACCCCGCCTCCCGAGTCATGGAAGCTCCCCTGCGATCGAGACCAGGGGCACTCGGTGGCCACTACAGAATTTGAGGAGTACCGCGTGTCGCTCGACGCCGCTACGAAGAAGCAGATCATGGCCGAGTTCGCCACCAAGGAGGGTGACACCGGTTCCCCCGAGGTCCAGGTCGCGATGCTCTCCCGCCGCATCTCGGACCTGACCGAGCACCTCAAGACCCACAAGCACGACCACCACTCCCGCCGTGGCCTGCTGCTCCTGGTCGGCCAGCGCCGCCGGCTGCTTCAGTACCTGGCGAAGAAGGACATCACGCGCTTCCGTGCGCTGGTGGAGCGCCTCGGCATCCGTCGCGGTGCGGCCGGCGCCAAGTAAGCCGTCGTGAAGGGAGCGGTTCCCACGGATTGGGGGCCGCTCCCTTTGCGTATCTCGTGGGAAGCGGAAGCTTTGTAGTCTGGTCCCACAACGGCATGACGAAAATCGCATAGCGAATGAGGAGGAGCGTCCCGCTCGCCGCCGGTCCTCGGTAGTGGCCCCCGGAACACAGAACCCCGGGTGCTTCGATCGAAGACCGGCCCCGCACGGAGGACGCCCTCCACCACCGTCCCGCGCCACACGGGCGCCGGGACGCAGACGAGGAGATATCCCTGGTGGAGAACGAGACCCACTACGCCGAAGCAGTCATCGACAACGGCACCTTCGGCACCCGCACCATCCGCTTCGAGACGGGCCGCCTGGCCCGTCAGGCCGCCGGCTCCGCCGTGGCCTACCTGGACGACGACACCATGGTGCTGTCGGCCACCACCGCCTCGAAGAAGCCCAAGGACCAGCTGGACTTCTTCCCCCTGACGGTCGACGTCGAAGAGCGCATGTACTCGGCCGGCAAGATCCCCGGCTCCTTCTTCCGTCGCGAGGGCCGGCCCTCCGAGGACGCCGTCCTCACCTGCCGCCTCATCGACCGCCCGCTGCGCCCGTCCTTCAAGAAGGGCCTGCGCAACGAGATCCAGGTCGTCGAGACGATCATGGCGCTCAACCCCGACCACCTCTACGACGTGGTCGCCATCAACGCCGCCTCCTGCTCCACGCAGCTCGCGGGCCTGCCCTTCTCCGGCCCGATCGGCGGCACCCGCGTCGCGCTGATCAAGAACCAGTGGGTGGCGTTCCCGACCCACACCGAGCTTGAGGACGCCGTCTTCGACATGGTCGTCGCCGGTCGCCTCCTCGACGACGGCGACGTCGCGATCATGATGGTCGAGGCCGAGGCCACCGAGAAGACCATCCAGCTGGTCAAGGACGGTGCCGAGGCGCCGACCGAGGAGGTCGTCGCCGCCGGTCTGGAAGCCGCCAAGCCCTTCATCAAGGCGCTGTGCAAGGCCCAGTCCGACCTCGCCGCCAAGGCCGCGAAGCCGACCGGCGAGTTCCCGATCTTCCTCGACTACCAGGACGACGTCCTGGAGGCGCTGACCGCCGCCGTCCGCGGCGAGCTCGCGCAGGCGCTGACCATCGCCGGGAAGCAGGAGCGCGAGGCCGAGCTGGACCGCGTCAAGGCGCTGGCCGCCGAGAAGCTGCTCCCGCAGTTCGAGGGCCGGGAGAAGGAGATCTCCGCCGCGTACCGCTCGCTGACCAAGACCGTGGTCCGCGAGCGCGTCATCAAGGAGAAGAAGCGCATCGACGGCCGCGGCGTCACGGACATCCGTACGCTCGCCGCCGAGGTCGAGGCCATCCCGCGGGTGCACGGCTCGGCGCTCTTCGAGCGCGGCGAGACCCAGATCCTGGGCGTCACCACGCTGAACATGCTCCGTATGGAGCAGCAGCTCGACACGCTCTCGCCGGTCACGCGCAAGCGCTACATGCACAACTACAACTTCCCGCCGTACTCCACCGGTGAGACCGGCCGCGTCGGTTCGCCGAAGCGCCGCGAGATCGGCCATGGCGCGCTCGCCGAGCGCGCGCTGGTGCCGGTGCTGCCGACGCGCGAGGAGTTCCCGTACGCGATCCGCCAGGTCTCCGAGGCGCTGGGCTCCAACGGCTCGACGTCCATGGGCTCGGTCTGCGCCTCCACCATGTCGCTGCTGAACGCCGGTGTGCCGCTCAAGGCCGCCGTCGCCGGCATCGCCATGGGCCTGATCTCGCAGGACATCGACGGCGAGACGCACTACGTCACCCTCACCGACATCCTCGGTGCGGAGGACGCCTTCGGCGACATGGACTTCAAGGTCGCCGGCACCAAGCAGTTCGTGACCGCGCTCCAGCTCGACACCAAGCTCGACGGCATCCCCGCCTCGGTCCTGGCCGCCGCGCTGAAGCAGGCCCGTGACGCCCGTCTGCACATCCTGGACGTCATGAACGAGGCCATCGACGTCCCGGACGAGATGTCCCCGAACGCCCCGCGGATCATCACCGTCAAGATCCCCGTGGACAAGATCGGCGAGGTCATCGGCCCCAAGGGCAAGATGATCAACCAGATCCAGGAGGACACCGGCGCCGACATCACGATCGAGGACGACGGCACCATCTACATCGGCGCCGCCGACGGCCCGGCCGCCGAGGCCGCCCGCTCCACGATCAACTCGATCGCCAACCCGACCATGCCGGAGGTCGGCGAGCGCTACCTGGGTACGGTCGTCAAGACCACCACCTTCGGCGCCTTCGTCTCCCTCATGCCCGGCAAGGACGGTCTGCTGCACATCTCGCAGATCCGCAAGCTCGCCGGCGGCAAGCGCGTGGAGAACGTCGAGGACGTGCTCGCGGTCGGCGCCAAGGTGCAGGTCGAGATCGCCGAGATCGACCAGCGCGGCAAGCTCTCCCTGATCCCCGTGATCGAGGACGACGAGAACGCCGCCGAGCAGAAGGACGACGCCGCCAAGTGACGTCCCGTAGCTCACAGGCGACGGCCCGCACCTCCACGG
>NZ_JBHVHQ010000536.1:0-5931 GCF_042800135.1 Streptomyces sp. NPDC057654
GGCCCGGAGGCTCCGCCCGCCACCAGCGGCGTGGACAGCCCCGTCGGCCCCGCCAAGGAGCACTCGGATCCGCTGCCGTCGGTCTCCGCGGACTCGGAACCGCCGGTGGCCTCGGCCGCGCCGCGCCAGCCCTGACGGCGTACGCGCGGCCCGTGCCGTCCCCGTTTCCTGGCGATCGGCGTGCGGACGGAGTGGGGACGGGGCGTGGACGGGGTGCGACCGGCGTGCGATCGGGGGGTGCGTCCGACCCGCTCCGGCGCGTCAGCCGTCCGCCTCGTTTTTCGTCCGAACTTGTCGTGTACCAGGGCGTTTACCTGAGCGTCCGCAGACCTACTCTTGAAGTATGGCCGGGCCTGGAGAGCCACCTGAGGGGACTCCCGAAGGTGTCCCCGGAAGCAGCGACGACGAGTACGGTTCCGTCGTCTTCGACGAGTCGTTCGTGCGCGCTGCCCGGCTCCAGGAGTTCTCCGCCAGGGAGCGGATGCGCGACCACGCCCAGGCGGTGCGCAACCGCTCGCACTGGGCGCGCATCGGGGCCCCGCGCCAAGTGCTCGTCCTGGTGCTGCTGATCGCCCTCGCCTTCGGAACGGCCGTCTATATGGGCGTACGCCACCCCTACAAGGAGACGCCGCCGCCCGCCGCCGACCCGCTGCGCACCACGCTCATCCCGCTCGCGCCGACCGGCACGGTCGTCGGCTCCTCCGCGCGCGACCTCTTCGACCACAGCCCCGCCGCGCAGTTCGGCGAGGGCTCGGAGGGCGTGACGCTGCCCGCCGCCCGCAAGACCCAGCACTTCTCCGAGAGCCAGGTGCTGGCCGCGCTCGCCGCCGCCAAGGAGTACGTCGTCAAATCCTCCCTCGACCCCGGCGTGCTCACCGGCGGCGACACCCGGACCACGCGCGTCCTGCTCGACCCGTCCCAGCTCGCCCAGTACGACCAGAGCCTCGCCCACCCGCAGGACGACGGGCGGCACGCGGCCACCGGCTGGCTGGTCCGCTTCGACCCGTCGAAGGTCGCCCTCGCGAACGCGCCCGTACGGGTCCGGGGCACGCTCTCCGTGACCGAGTCGGCGGGCGCGCTGGAGGTCACCGCCGACCACACCTTCGTCTACCCGCTGCGCCCGGCGCGGGCGGGCAGGAGCCCGTCGGCCGGGGCGGACGAGGTCTCGCTCTTCACCGTCCGGCGCGAGATGCGCTTCCGCTTCGACCGGGACGACCTGCGCGACCACCACATCGAGGTGACGCAGGCCAATGTGCAGGCCGGTCCCGAGTCCTGCGCGGCGGACGCGGCCGGGTATCTGCGGCCGCTGCTGGCGGGGGAGCGGGCGAAGGACGAGGGCCCGGCCGGTACGGACCCGTACGCGACCGGGCGGGCCACGGCGTCGCTGTGCGGCGTACTGGCGGCCGGAGCGATGCCGACCCCGACGGGGCGCCGGTAGAGCCGCCAGGAGCGCTCCGCGGGCCCTGTGGGGGCCGGTCTACAGCGCCTCGTGGCCGCCGGGCCGTCCCTAGCGCCCCGTGGGCCCCTTGGGTCTGCCCCTAGTGTTCCGTGGGCCCCTTGGGTCCGTCGCTGCCGCCGCCCGGCCCGTTCTCGGATCCGTTCCCCGGCCCGTCCTCGGCAGTGCTTCGTCCCGTCGACGACGAGCCCCGGCCGGTGAAGGTGTCCCGGAGCTTGCCGCCGAGGTCGCCCGCGCCGCCCGCGATGTCCCGTACGAGCCCCATCAGCGGGTCCCTGCTGGACCGCACCGATTCGGCGTAGTGCGACGCGGACTCCTTGAAGGAGTCGGTCACCGAGGTGTCCTTGTCCTCGTCGCGGCGCGGGTAGTGGCCGTCCATGATCCGCTGGTAGTCGCGGCTCTCGGCCCACTTCTTGAGCTCGGCGGCCCGTACGGTCGTGAACGGGTGGCTGCGCGGCAGCACGTTCATGATCTTGAGTACGGAGTCCCGCAGATCGCCGCCCGACTCGTACTCCTCGGCCTGCGCGAGAAACGCGTCCACGTTCATCTCGTGCAGATGGTTGCCGCCCGCGATCTTCATCAGGCCGCGCATCGACGCCCGCAGATCCTGCCCGACCAGCAGCCCGGCCCGGTCCGCCGACAGCTCCGACTTGCGGAACCACTCGCGCAGCGCCGTGACGATCGCCATGATCGCGATATTGCCCAGCGGGATCCAGGCGACCTTGAGTGCGAAGTTGGTGAGAAAAAGCAGGATGGTGCGGTAGACGGAGTGCCCGGACAGCGCATGACCCACCTCGTGGCCCACCACCGCCCGCATCTCCTCCTCGTCCAGCAGCTCGACGAGCCCCGTGGTGACCACGATGATCGGCTCGTCCAGGCCGATGCACATGGCGTTGGGCTGCGGGTCCTGGGTGACGTACATCGGCGGGACCTTCTCCAGGTCCAGGATGTAGCAGGCGTCCCGCAGCATGATGTTGAGGTGCTGGAACTGCTGGTCGCCGACGCGCACCGAGTCGGAGAGGAACAGCAGCCGCAGGCTGCGCTCCGGCAGCAGCCCGCTCAGCGCCTTGAAGACGGTGTCGAAGCCGCTCAGTTTGCGCAGCGCCACCAGCGCCGACCGGTCCGCCGGATGCTCGTACGCGCGCGAGGAGATTCCGGGGAACCGCTTCCGTTCCCGGCCGGGCACCTGCTCGTGTCCCCCGCCGCTGCTGTCACTGCTGCTCATGGTGACCCCCTTCACTGGGCCGATCAGGCCGATCCGAACCCGTCCCCCCACTATGCGGACCCCAGCCTAGATGTTGATATCGGGCTGGCTACCGTGGAGCCATGCCCGACATGAATGGCCTGACCGGCTACCCCGGCTTCACGGAACTGCTCGCCGTCTCCAAAGGCCACGAGAGTCCCGGCATGCTGATGCCGACGATCCTCCTCGTCACGATCGCCGGCGTCGCCCTCATCGGCTGGTTCGTGCTGCGCGGGTACGGCAACAAGGACTGACCGCCGCACGGCGGCCGCGCCCGACGGGAACTCGCCGGACGCCGTACGCGCCCGACTGCGCCTGGCCGGCCGTTGCCGTACGCGCCCGGCCGCTGCCCGTCGGCCGCCGGACGCGCCTGACTAGGGCGGACGCGCGGAGTCGCCGTGAGGTTGCCGGGCGCCGCCGCATACGATGTGTCAGAAGTCTCTGCCCGATCCCATCACCGGATAGGTCCTGCCGAAGATGACCGCATTCAGCACCGCCCACACCGCCCTGGTCACGCTCGCCGCCGAGGGCGAGCACGTGGACACCCACGAGAGCATCAGCCCCTTCATGACGGGCGGCGCTGCCCTCGTCATCCTGCTGCTCCTGCTGTGGGGCGTCACCCGTTTCAACCGCGACCGCTGAACCGACGTCCCGGTGCGCGGCCGGGCCCAGTAGGGTCTGCACGCATGGGAGAGCAGACAGAGCCCGCGAAGCGGCGACTCGGCGTGATGGGCGGGACCTTCGACCCGATCCACCACGGCCACTTGGTCGCCGCGAGCGAGGTGGCCTCGCAGTTCCACCTGGACGAGGTGGTCTTCGTACCGACCGGGCAGCCGTGGCAGAAGAGCCACAAGAAGGTGTCCCCGGCGGAGGACCGCTATCTGATGACGGTCATCGCCACCGCGTCCAACCCGCAGTTCTCGGTCAGCCGCATCGACATCGACCGCGGCGGCCCCACCTACACCACCGATACGCTGCGGGACCTGCGCGCCGAGCACGGTGACGCGGACCTCTTCTTCATCACCGGAGCCGACGCGCTCTCGCAGATCCTCACCTGGCGGGACACCGAGGAACTGTTCTCGCTGGCCCACTTCATCGGCGTGACGCGACCCGGCCACGTACTGGCCAATCCGGGGCTCCCGGAGGACGGCGTCTCCCTGGTGGAGGTGCCCGCGCTGGCGATCTCCTCGTCCGGCTGCCGGACGCGCGTCGCACAGGGCGATCCGGTCTGGTATCTGGTGCCGGACGGTGTGGTCCGCTACATCGACAAGCGCAAGCTGTACCGGCAAGACGGCTGAATCAGTCAGACACCGGCAGACACCGGTTGAAGGGGCTCTGGTGAACGACCGACAGGACCCGTACGCACAGGAACCACATGTGTACGGCTACGACGCCTATGGGCAGCCGGTGTACCAGCCGAACGACCCGCAGCGGGTGTACGACCAGTACGGGCAGCCGATTCAGCAGCAGGGGCACCCCGACCAGCACGGCCAGCACGGCCAGAGCCAGTATGGACAGCACGGGCAGTACGGGCAGTCGATTCCGCCGCAGCAGCCGTATCAGGACCAGCAGCAGTACCAGCAGGCGCAGCAGCCGTACGACCCGTACGGCGCCGGGGCGCAGCAGGGGTACGGCTACGACCCGTACGCGCAGCAGTCCTACCAGCCGCAGCACCAGCAGTCCGTGCAGGGGCAGTCGCAGCACCACCAGCCTCAGCAGCAGGTCCAGCAGCAGGTCCAGCAGCAGGAGTGGATCCCGCAGCAGGCCGCGGCCCCGCGCGACGAGGAGCACACCGAGCACACCGAGCACACCGAGCAGTCCGAGCGCGCGGATGCGGCGGACAAGCCGGATATGGCCGGCGGTGAGGGCGAGGAGTACCGGACCGAGCAGTTCTCCTTCATCGAGGAGCCGGACGAGGACTCCGAGGACGTCATCGACTGGCTCAAGTTCAGCGAGAGCCGCACCGAGCGCCGCGACGAGCGCAAGCGCCAGGGCCGCAACCGCGTCGTCGTGCTCATAGTCGTCGTCGCGCTCGTCGTGGCCGGCGGTGTCGGCTACCTCTGGTACGCGGGGATGCTGCCGGGCACGGGCGGCGACTCCAAGGGCGCGGCGGCCTCCGGGGGCGCGCAGAAGCGCGACGTGATCGTCGTGCATCTGCGGGAGACCAAGGGCGGCGGCAGCTCCACCGCCCTGCTGGTCGACAACGAGACCGCAGGCCGGGGCACCACGGTCCTGCTGCCGAACACGCTCGCCGTCACCACGGACGGCGGCACCGCCACCACGCTCGGCAAGTCGGTGCAGGACGGCGGCACAGGGGGCACCCGCGACGCCCTGAACACGCTGCTCGGCGCGGACATCAAGGGCAGCTGGCGGCTGGACACGCCGTATCTGGAGAACCTCGTCGAGCTGGTCGGCGGCATCACGCTCGACGCGGACGCCACCATTCCCGGCGCGAAGAAGGACGACAGCCCGCGGGTCAAGCAGGGCAAGGACCAGGAGCTGAACGGCCAGGCGGCCGTCGCGTACGCCGTCTACCACGCGCCCGGCGAGGCGCAGACCAAGCAGCTCGCGCGGTTCGGCCAGGTCATGCAGGCGGTCCTGAAGAAGGTCTCGACGGACACCGGCTCGGCCGTGAACACGGTGGAGACGCTCGCCCAGATCCCCGACCCCTCGCTCTCCGAGAAGCAGCTCGGGGCCTCCCTGGCGCACCTCGCCGAGCTGGCCAAGAAGGGCTCGTACGACACCAAGGTGCTGCCCGTGCAGGGCGACGGAACGCTCAGCGAGCAGGCCACCGCCTCGGTGGTCAAGGACGTGCTCGGCGGCACGGTGAAGAAGAACGCCGCGGACGCGCCGCCGCGGGTGAGCGTGAAGAACGCCACAGGGAAGAAGACGGCCGCCGGCGCGGCGCAGATCGCCCTGGTCAACGGCGGCTACACCGTCGTCGACGGCGGCACGCAGAGCGGCGGGCAGGCCGCGTCGAAGGTGACGTACTCCGACGAGAAGCGGGCGGCGCAGGCCAAGGAGATCGCCAAGACGCTCGGCCTGCCGGCCGGGTCCGTGGCCAAGGGCGACGGGGCGCCGAACGCGGATGTCACGGTGGTCCTCGGGAGCGACTACAAGAAGTGACCGCGGCCCCGCGCCGCGCCGCGTCCCCGGCCCGTACGGCTGTAAGCCGTTACGGGCCGGGAGCGTGGACACGCGCGGCGGCGGGGCGGTCGGCGGAGCGTGAGAC
>NZ_JBHVHQ010000537.1:0-5922 GCF_042800135.1 Streptomyces sp. NPDC057654
AGCTCGTGCAGGGCGAACGCCGCATCCACCTTGGGCCGCAGTACATCGGTAAGTTGACGGTCGGTCAGGTTGGCGGACAGCGCGTCGTCGAGGATTCCGGCGGCGTGGACGACCCCCGTCAGCGGGTGCGCCTCGGGGACCTCCGCGAGCAGCGCGGCGAGCGCTTCGCGGTCGGCGGCGTCGCAGGCGACGGCCCGCGCGTCGGCCCCCAGCCCGGTCAGCTCCTCCAGCAGTTCGGTCACCCCGTCGGCGGACGGGCCCCGGCGGCCGGCCAGCAGCAGACGGCGCGCGCCGTGCTCGGTGACCAGGTGCCGGGCCAGGAGGCGGCCCAGGGTGCCGGTGCCGCCGGTGATCAGTACGGTGCCGTCCGGGTCCAGCGGCGCGGGCAGCGTCAGTACGTTCTTGCCGACGCCGCTCGCCTGGCTGAGGAACCGTACGGCCTCGGGAACGCGCCGCACGTCCCAGCCCCGGACCGGCAGCGGGGCCAGCGCCCCCCGCTCGAAGAGGCCGAGGACTTCCGCGAGCATCTCGCCGATGCGCTGCGGCCCCGCCTCCATCAGGTCGAAGGCGCGGTACTGCACGCCGGGGTGGCGCGCGGCGACCTCGCCGGCGTCGCGGATGTCCGTCTTCCCCATCTCCACGAACCGCCCGCCGCGCGGCAGCAGCCGCAGCGACGCGTCCACGAACTCCCTTGCCAGGCTGTCGAGTACGAGGTCCACGCCCCGCCCACTGGTGGCCGCGAGGAACCGGTCGGCGAACTCGACGGTCCTGGACGACGCGATGTGCTCGTCGTCCAGCCCGTCGGCCCGCAGGACGTCCCACTTGCCGGGACTGGCCGTGCCGAACACCGTCGCCCCGGCGTGCCGGGCGAGCTGCGCCGCCGCCATGCCGACGCCTCCGGCGGCGGCGTGGATCAGCACGGACTCGCCGGACTGGAGGCCGCCGAGGTCGAACAGTCCGTAGTAGGCGGTGAGGTAGACGACGGGTACGGACGCGGCGCGGGCGAAGGACCAGCCCGCCGGAATCCGGGCGACGGCCCGCCGGTCGGCGACGGCCACGGGCCCGAAGGAACCGCCGAAGATCCCCATGACGCGGTCGCCGGGGGCCAGGTCGTCCACTCCGGGGCCGATCTCCAGGACGGTGCCCGCGCCCTCGCTGCCCAGTGTCTGCTGGTCCGGGTCGAGCCCGAGGGTGACCACGACATCGTGGAAGTTCAGCCCGGCGGCGCGCACCGCGATACGGACCTCGCCGTCACCCAGCGGGGCCACGGCCTCGGGGGCCGGGACGGGCGCGAGGTCTTCCAGCGTGCCGGTGCCCGCGGTGCCGATCCGCCAGGCGGGCTCGCCCGGCGGGGGGTTCAGCACCCCGTCGGCACGGTCGGCCCGACCCAGCTGAGGGAGCATCAGCTCACCCCCTCGTACGGCGATTTGCGGCTCACCGCCGGCCAGGGCGGCAAGAAGCGCGGGGTCGTCCGGCCCCGTGACCGGCCGGTCGAAGTCGATCAGCGCGAAGCGGTCCGGGTGCTCGGTCTGCACGGTGCGCAGCAGGCCCCACAGGGCCGCCTGCGCGAGGTCGACGGGCCGGTCGCCGCCGCCGGTCCGCACGGCGGACCTGGTGAGCAGCGCCAGTCGCGCCTCGGCCAGCCGCTCGTCGGCCAGCCAGCTCCGTACCAGCTCCAGGCACTCACGGGCGGCGGCGTGCACCTGGTCGGCCGGGTCGGCGAGGTCGGCGGTCGGGCAGGACGCGACGACGAGCCCGGGGAGCGGGGCTCCCGCGTCGAGGGCGGCGCGCAGGGCGTCGACGTCCGGCCAGGACGTGACGCCGGGGACGGCGTCGCCCAGGGCGGCCCAGTCGAGGGGCGGGGGCGCGGCTTCGGAGCCTGCCGCCGACGCCCAGTCGAGGTGGAACAGCAAGTCCCTGGCAGCGCTCGCGGCCGTCGGCAGCGCGTCCGCCGTCAGGGGCCGGAGCGCCAACTGTCCTACGGTCAGAACCTCTTGACCCGTCAGGTCATAGACCGTGAGGCCGATGCCGTCAGGACCGTCGCTGGTGAGGCGGACCCTGAGCGCGGTGGGACCGGGGATGTGGCTGGTCACGGAGGTCCAGCTGAACGGTAGCCGGGCCCGGCCGTCCTGGCCGGGCAGCAGCGCCGCCGTCTGGAGGGCCGCGTCCAGCAGGGCCGGGTGCACGGCGCAGGCCGCGGCGTCGGCCTGCTGCCGCGCGTCGAGGACGACCTCGGCCAGGATCTCGCCGTCCCGCGACCAGGCGGCGCGGATACCGCGGAAGGCGGGCCCGTAGCCGTAGCCCGCGTCGGCGAAGCGGTCGTAGAGGCCGTCCACGGGGAGGGGCTCGGCGTCGGCCGGGGGCCACATGAGGAGGCCGGGGCCGCTGGGCGCGGCTGACGGGGCCGGGGCGAGGGTGCCGGTGGCGTACGGGGCCCAAGGCTGGTCCTCGTCCCGGCGCGGCCGGGCGAACACGCTCAGCGCCCGGCGCCCGTCGTCGCCTGCCTCCGCCACCCGCACCTGGAGCAGGACCGCGCCCTCTTCGGGGAGCGCGAGGGGCGCCTGAAGGGTCAGCTCCTCGACCACGGGGCAGCCTGCCTCGGCGGCGGCGCGGAGGGCGAGTTCCAGCAGCGCCGTGCCGGGGAGCAGGGCGGTGCCGGAGACCCGGTGGTCGGCGAGCCAGGGGTGGGTGCGCAGCGACAGCCGGCCGCTGAGCACCAGTTCCCCGGAGTCGGCGGCCTCCAGCGCCGCCCCCAGCAGCGGATGCCCGGTGGCGCCGAGCCCGGCGGACGCGACGTCCCAGCTCGTGGTCGGCACGTCGAGCCAGAAGCGTTCGCGCTGGAAGGCGTAGGTGGGCAGGTCCACGCGGCGCGCGCCGGGGTACGTGCCGGAGAAGTCCACCGGCAGCCCGCTCGCCCACGCCTGCCCGAGCGACGACAGCAGACGGTCCCGGCCGCCGTCGTCGCGGCGCAGCGTCCCGAGCACCACCGCCTCGACCCCGGCGGCCTCCGCCGACTCCTGCACCCCCACCGCCAGCACCGGGTGCGCGCTCGGCTCGACAAAGAACCGGAAGCCCTCCGCCAACAGCGCCCGCGTCGCCTCCTCGAAACGCACCGTCTGCCGCAAATTCCGGTACCAATAACCGGCGTCCAGCGTGGCGGGGTCGGCCCATGCCGCATCGACGGTCGAGAAGAACGGCACCTCGCCGGGCAGAGGCGCGACGGGGGCCAGCTCCTTGGCCAGCCGCTCCTGGATCTCCTCTACGTGCGCGGAGTGCGAGGCGTAGTCCACGGGTACGCGCCGGGCCCGCACGCCCCGGGTCTCGGCCCGCTCCAGCAGTTCGTCCAGCGCGTTCGCGTCACCCGACACCACGGTGGAGGCGGGGCCGTTGACGGCGGCTACGGACAGCTGACCGTCCTCCCAGTCGCTCAGCCACTCCCCCACCTCAGCGGCGGGCAACGCCACGGACACCATCCCGCCCCGCCCCGACAAGGCACGCAACGCCTTGCTCCGCAACGCCACCACCCGCGCCGCATCATCGAGTGACAGCGCCCCGGCGACGCAGGCGGCAGCGATCTCACCCTGCGAATGACCGACAACGGCGGCCGGCTCCACACCGTACGAACGCCACACCGCTGCCAGCGACACCATCACCGCGAACAAGGCCGGCTGCACCACGTCAACCCGCTCCAATGACGGAGCGCCAAGCCGTGCCCGTAGAACATCCTCCAACGACCAGTCGACAAACGGAGCGAGAGCCCGCCCACACTCCGCAACCGTCGAGGCGAACACCGTTTCTGTGTCGAGCAGTTGAGCAGCCATCCCCACCCACTGCGAACCCTGTCCGGGGAAGACGAACACCGCGCGGCCCGCCCCGGAGGCGGAGCCTGTCGCCACGTTGCCCGCAGGGGCGCCTTGCGCCAGGGCGGCCAGACCTTCGGTCAGGTCGTCCCGTGTGCCAACGACCACCGCGCGGTGCCCGTGCGCGGCGCGCGTCGCGGCGAGTGAGTGTCCGATGTCGAGCGGGCTGCCGCCGCCGGGGCCATCGGCTTCATTCCTCAGTGCGGCGAGCAGCGCCGCCGCCTGGGCGCGCAGGGCCTCCGGACTCCGCGCCGACAGCGGCCAGGGCACCGGGCCGACTGCGGAGTCTTCGCCGGAAGGCACCACAGGTGCGGGCCGGGGTGCCTCTTCCAGCACGACGTGGGCGTTGGTGCCGCTCACTCCGAACGACGACACTCCCGCGCGGCGCGGGCGGCCCGCGGGCTCCTCCCAGGGGAGGGATTCGGTCAGCAGCTCCACCGCGCCCGCCGACCAGTCCACCTCCGGCGTCGGGCCGTCAACGTGAAGCGTCTTCGGCATCACCGCGTGACGCATCGCCAGCACCGTCTTGATCACGCCGCCCACACCGGCGGCGGCCGAGGCGTGCCCGATGTTGGATTTCAACGAGCCGATGCGCAACGGGCTACCGTCGGGCCGCTCCTGACCGTACGTCGCCAGCAGCGCCTGCGCCTCGATCGGGTCGCCGAGCCGGGTCCCCGTGCCGTGCGCCTCCACCAGATCGACATCGGACGCGCGCAGCCCGGAGTCCGCCAGCGCCGCGCGGATCACGCGCTGCTGTGACGGTCCGTTGGGAGCCGTCAGGCCATTGCTCGCACCGTCCTGGTTGACCGCGCTGCCCCGGACCACCGCCAGCACCGGGTGGCCGAGCCGCCGTGCGTCCGACAGCCGTTCCAGCAGCAGCATTCCCACGCCTTCGCCGAATCCGGTGCCGTCGGCGGCGGCGGCGAAGGGCTTGCAGCGGCCGTCCGGGGCGAGGCCGCCTTGCCGGCTGAACTCGACGAAGAGTTCGGGGCTGCACATCACGTTGACGCCGCCTGCCAGCGCCATGGAGCATTCGCCGGATCGCAGGGCGCGGGCCGCGAGGTGCAGTGTGACCAGCGACGAGGAGCAGGCAGTGTCGACGGTGACGGCGGGGCCTTCGAGTCCGAAGACGTAGGCGAGGCGGCCGGAGACGATGCTGCCGGAGTTCCCTGTGCCGAGAAAACCTTCGACGTCGTCGGGGATGTAGGGGAGCAGCCGCGCCGCGTAGTCCTGCTGCATCAGGCCGACGAAGACGCCGGCCGGGGCGCCGCGCAGCGACGCGGGGTCGATGCCCGCCCGTTCGAAGACTTCCCAGCCGGTCTCCAGCAGCAGCCGCTGCTGCGGGTCCATGGCCAGGGCCTCGCGTGGGGAGATCCCGAAGAACTCGGCGTCGAACTCGGCCGCGTCGTAGAGGAAGCCGCCCTGCCGTGTGATGGACGTGCCCGTACGGTCCGGGTCGGGGTCGTACAGCTCGTCGAGCGGCCAGCCCCGGTCGGCCGGGAACTCCGAGATGCCGTCCTCCCCTGCGGCGACGAGCCGCCACAGGTCCTCGGGCGAGCGTACGCCGCCGGGGAACCGGCAGGCCATGGAGACGATCGCGATCGGATCATCGTCCACTGCCGTCTTGGCCACCGGGGTTGCTTTGACAGTGGCTTGAGTCTCCGTCAGTTCGGAGAGCAGATGGCGCGCCAGCACCTCGGGGGTGGGGTGGTCGAACACCAGGCTCGCGGGGAGCCGCAGGCCCGTCACCGCGTTGAGCCGGTTGCGCAGTTCCACGGAGGCCAGGGAGTCGAAGCCGAGTTCGCGGAAGGCCCGGCCCGCGTCGAGCGCGTCGGGCGACGGGTGGCCGAGGACGGCGGCGGCCTGGGTACGGACCTGGTCGAGCAGCAGGCGCGTCCGCCCCGCCGCGTCGAGGGCGGCGAGCCGCTGCTGGAAGGCGCTGCCGTCGGCCGCCTCGCCGCCGGACGCCACGGCCCGCCGGGGCCGTACGGGCACCAGGCGCCGCAGCAGCGGCGGCAGCTCCTCGGTCGCCGCCCTGGCCCGTACGGCGGCGGTGTCGAGC
>NZ_JBHVHQ010000538.1:0-5919 GCF_042800135.1 Streptomyces sp. NPDC057654
GGGCGTGGGGATGGCCGTGCTGACCCGCGGCGGCCGGCGCAGGGGCGCCGAGCTGGCGTTCGCCTCGACCAGCGTGCTGCTGGCGGCGGTCCCCGAGTTCCTGCTGGCCGTCGGGCTCGTCTATGTGTTCTCGGTGCATCTGGGGTGGTTCCCCGTGGCCGGTCGCGGCGATATGAGTTCGTACGTGCTGCCCGTTCTGGCCCTGGCCGCCCAGCCCGCCGCCGTCCTCGCGCGGATCGTGCGCGTCGAGATGCTGGCCGTGCTCGGCCACGACTTCGTCCGTACGGCGCGCGCCAAGCGGCTGACCGCGGTGCGGGTCTACGCCCGGCACGCGCTGCCGAACGCCCTCACCGCGACGCTCACCATGGGCGGCCTGGTGCTGACAGGGCTGGTCGCCGGGACGGTGCTCGTCGAGAACGTCTTCGCGTGGCCGGGGCTCGGCTCGACGATCGTGCAGTCCATCCAGTC
Organism: Streptomyces sp. NPDC057654; assembly: GCF_042800135.1. Taxonomy (NCBI): domain Bacteria; kingdom Bacillati; phylum Actinomycetota; class Actinomycetes; order Kitasatosporales; family Streptomycetaceae; genus Streptomyces; species Streptomyces sp. NPDC057654. Next base: position 469 of record NZ_JBHVHQ010000538.1, read on the forward strand.
GAAGGACTACCCCGTGGTGCAGGCCGTCGTCCTCGTCTACGGCATCGGTGTGCTGACGGTGAATCTGCTGGTCGACGTGGTGCTCGCGGTGCTCGATCCGCGTTCGACGATCCGGGGGGCCTGAGCCGTGGGAAGAGACCGGAGTGACGGGTTCGCGAAGGTACGGGCCATCGTGCGCACGCCCGTGGGGGCCTGCTCCGCGACCCTGCTCGCCCTGCTGATCGCGCTGACCGCGCTCGCGCCCGTGCTGTGGGGCGGCCGGGCGGCCGCGATCGACACCGACGCGCTCCAGCAGGGGCCGACCGGCGCGCATGTGCTCGGCACGGACGGCCTGGGGCGGGACATCCTCGCCCGCGTCCTCGTCGCGACGCGGCTGTCCATCGAGCTCGCGGTGGAGGCCACGGTGATCGGGGTGGCGGCCGGTACGGTCCTGGGGACCGCGCCCGCGGTGCTGCCCCGGTGGGCGGGGCGGCTCGTGACCTCGGCCGTGAACATCGCCGTGGCCTTCCCCGGGCTGCTGCTCGCCCTCTTCTTCGCCATGATCTTCGGGGTCGGCGCCGAGGGCGCGGTGCTCGCCATCGGGTTCGCCATGGCGCCCGCGTTCGCGCGGCTGGTCCAGACGCTGTCCGCGGCGGTCGCGGGGCGGGACTTCGTGGCGGCGGCGCGCGTCGCCGGGGTGGGCCGCGTCCGGCTGCTCGTACGGCATGTGCTGCCCAACATCGGCGAGCCGCTGATCGTCAACGCCACCATCAGCGCGGGGATGGCGCTGCTCGCCTTCGCCGGGCTCTCGTTCCTCGGCATCGGGGTGCAGGCCCCGGCGTACGACTGGGGGCGGCTGCTCGGCGAGGGCCTCAACCAGATCTACGTCAACCCCACGGCGGCGCTCGCGCCGGGCGTCGCGGTGGTGGTCGCCGGGCTCGCCTTCAATCTGTTCGGGGAGACCGTGGCGGGCGTGGTCGGCGGGCGTGCGACGGCCCCCGCGCCACTGAGGGAGACGCCCGCGCCCGCCCCGGCGGCCCCCACGGCCCGCACCGAGGACGACGGCACCCGGCCCGTACTCGTCGTGGAGGATCTGCGTATCGCCTTCCCCGGTCCCGCCGGGCCCGTGACGCCCGTACGCGGCGTCAGCTTCACCGTCGGCGCCGGGGAATCCGTCGGCGTGGTCGGGGAGTCCGGGTCGGGGAAGAGCCTGACCGCGCTCGGGATCTCCCAGTTGATCGAGGCGCCGGGCGTCGTGACCGCCGCGCGTCTGGACTTCCTCGGGACGCCGCTGCTGCGGGCGTCCGACGCGCGGCTGCGGGAACTCCTCGGCACGTCGCTGGCCCTCGTCTTCCAGGACCCGATGACCTCCTTCAACCCGACGCAGCGGATCGGCCGGCAGCTCGCCGAGGTGTCCGAGCAGCACCAGGGGCTCTCACGCGGCAAGGCGCTCGCGCGGGCCGTGGAGCGGCTGCGCGGGGTGCGGGTCCCGGCGGCCGAGCGGCGGGCCCGCCAGTATCCGCACGAGTTCTCCGGCGGGATGCGGCAGCGGGCGATGATCGCGATGGGGCTGATGGGCGAGCCGCGCCTGGTCATCGCCGACGAGCCGACCACCGCCCTGGACGTCACCGTGCAGCGGGAGGTGCTGCGGCTGCTCGCCCGGGTGCGGGCGAGCGGGGCCGAGGAGCAACGGGGCCGGCGGGCGGCCCTGTTGCTGATCAGCCATGACATCACCGTCGTCGCGCAGAGCTGCCGGCGGGTGCTGGTCATGTACGCCGGGCGGATCGTGGAGGACCTGCCCACGGACGGGCTGCGCACCGCCGCGCGCCACCCGTACACACGGGCGCTCCTCGCCGCCGTCCCCGCGCTCGACACCGATCGGGACGCGCCGCTGGCGGTCATCCCGGGCAGGCCGCCGGAGCCGGGCCGGACCGGGGCGGGCTGCGCGTTCGCCGCGCGCTGCGCGTTCGCCGACGAGCGGTGCCGGGCGGCGGACCCGGTGCCGGTGGAGATCGCGACCGGGCCGCACGCGGGGCGGCACCGCGTGGCCTGCTGGCATCCGCAGGACGGGCGGGGCGACGCGGCCGGGTCCCGGCCGGAGCACAGGCCGCATGGTGGACACGGCGTCGAGGCCGCGGGAGGCAGTGCATGAGCGAGCTGGTCTTCGAGGAGGTGAGCGTGCGGTACGGGACCCGGCGCGGCGGGCTCACCGCCGTGGACGGCGTCAGCCTGACTGTGCCGTCGGGCCAGGTGGTCGGCCTGGTCGGCGAGTCGGGCTCCGGGAAGTCGACGCTCGCGCGCAGCGCCGTCGGCCTCGCGCCGGTCAGCGCGGGGCGGGTGCTGCTCGACGGCACGGACGTACGGCGGCCGGCGGGGCGGCGTCCGTTGCAGATGGTGTTCCAGGACCCGTACTCCTCGCTCGATCCGCGCATGAGCATCGGGGCGTCGATCAGCGAGGCCATGCCGCGCGGGGGCAGTACGCGCTTCGCGGGGAAACGTTCCGCGGAGCGGAAGGCCGAGGTGGCGCGCCTCCTCGAACTGGTCAACCTCGATCCGGACCGGGCCGGCCTGCTCCCCGGCCGGCTCTCCGGCGGTCAGCGCCAACGCGTCGCGCTGGCCCGCGCGCTGGCCGGCCGCCCGCAGGTGGTGATCGCGGACGAGATCACCTCCGCGCTCGACGTGTCGGTGCAGGGCGCGGTGCTCAACCTCGTCCGGGACGTACGGCGGCAGCTGGGGCTGTCCATGCTGTTCATCTCGCACAACCTCGCCGTCGTGCGGTACCTCAGCGACATCGTCGCCGTCATGTACCTGGGGCGGATCGTCGAGGCCGGGCCCACCGAACAGGTCCTCTCCGACCCTCAGCACCCCTATACCCGTGAGCTGTTGAGCGCCGCGCCGTCCTGGCACACGCCGCTGTTCGAGGACTTCGAGGACACAGCGCGACCGGGCGACGTGGCCGCCGAGCCGAGCGATCCGCACCGTCCGCCGTCCGGCTGCCGCTACCACCCGCGCTGCGCGGTGGGCCCGCTCGTACGGGCCGGCCGCGACGTGTGCCGCACCGCCGACCCTTCGCGGGACGCCGAGCGGCGCCCGCACCGGGCCGCCTGCCACTTCGCGGGAGAGCCCGACCAGCCCGGCGCCGAAGATCACAAACGTCCCGGAGCGGGTAGGTCCTCCCCGTCGGACGCCGAACGACCCGCCCCGCCGGGCGCCGACAGCCCCGCGCCCCCGACCGGAGATCCCGCCCCGCCCGAAGGAGCCCCAGCATGACCACAGCCCCCAGCCACTCCCTTGGCCGCTCCGCCGACCGCGCCGCCGAGCTGCACCGGCGCAGCGTCGTCGCCGACACCCACAACGACCTGCTCTGCGCGGTGACGACGCGGCCCGTGGAGCAATGGGCGTCGTTCTTCCGCGAGCAGTGGCTGCCCCAACTGGTGGCCGGCGGCGTGAACGTCCAGGTGCTGCCCGTCTTCATCGACGACGGGTACCGGCCCGAGGGGGCGCTGCGGCGGACCCTGCGCATGATCGAGGCCGCGCACCGGCTCGCCTCCGGGAACGCCGACGCGGTCCGGCTCTGCTACGACGGCGCCGACGTGGACGCGGCCCTGGCGGACGGGCGGATCGCGCTCGTACTCGCCCTGGAGAGCGCGCCGGGCGTCGGCGAGGACGTCGAGCTCCTTCAGACCCTGTACCGGCTCGGGGTGCGGATAGCGTCCCTCGCGCACTTCGGGCGCACGGCGCTCGCCGACGGCAGCGGCGAGGACGCGGCCGGGAGCCGGCTGACCCGCGCGGGCGTCGCGGCGGTCGCGGAGATGGAGCGCGTCGGCATGATGTTCGACATCAGCCACCTGGGCGCGGCGGGCGTCGGCCATGTGCTGGAGCTGGCGACCCGGCCGGTCATCGCCACCCACTCCTCGGCGCGTGCGCTGCGCGACCACCACCGCAACCTCACCGACGACCAGGTGAAGGCGACGGCCGCGAACGGCGGCGTGGTGTGCGTGAACTTCTTCGCGCCGTTCCTGCACGAGAGCGACTTCACCGTCGACCGGCTCGTCGACCACATCGAGCATCTCGCGAACGTCGCCGGGGTCGGCCATGTCGGGCTCGGCCCGGACTTCGTGCGGGAGGTGATGGCCGACACCACCCCGCCGTGCTGCGCGGACCCGATCGTGGAGGGCGTGCGCACCGACCGGTATGTGCCGGGTCTCGAAGGGCCCGCCGGGCTGCCGCTGGTGACCGAGGCGCTGCTGCGGCGCGGCTGGGCCGACGACGACGTCGCCCGCGTGCTCGGCGGCAATGTGCTCCGGCTCTTCCGCGACCGCCTCGGCCGCTCCGCCTCCTGACCGTCCCGCAGCCTGATCGCCCCTTCGATCCCACCACCCCCAGGAGGTACCGCACGTGACACCCCGCCTGCGCATCGACGACCTGTACCGCCTCGCGGTGCCCGAGCAGCCGGCCCTCTCGCCGGACGGCGCCGAGATCGTGTACGTCCTGCGCGCCGCCGACCGCGACGCCGACCGCGACACGACGACGCTGTGGCGGGTCGGGGCCGAGGGCGGCGAGCCCCGCCGGCTGACCGGCGGTCCGGCGGACACCGCGCCCGCCTGGTCGCCGGACGGGACCCGGATCGCCTTCCTGCGCTCTCAGGACGGCGGACCCGCGCAGGTGTGGCTGCTGCCCGCGGCGGGCGGCGAGGCCGAGCGGGTCACGGAGCTGCCGCTCGGCGCGGGCGCCCCGGTGTGGAGCCCGGACGGCGGCGCGCTCGCGTTCACCGCGCCCGCCGACCTGGACGCGTCCGACGGCGAGGGCGACGCCGACCGCGCGCTGCGCGCCAAGCGGCCCATCGTCGCGCGGCGGCTGAACTTCAAGGCGGACGGCGCGGGTCCGCTGCGCACGATACGCGCCCATCTGCACACGGTCCGCCTCGCCGACCGCGAGATCCGGCAGATCACGTACGGGGACTGGCACGCCGCCGCGCCCGCCTGGTCGCCCGACAGCACCCGGCTGGCCTTCACGGCCGCCCGCGGGGCCGACGCCGACCTGTCGATGAGCAGCGCCGCGTACGTCGTGGAGGTCGCCCCGCACCGCGCGGAGCCGGTCCTGGCCGGTTCGGACACCGGGCAGGCGGGGACCGTGACCTGGACGGCGGACGGCGAGGCGCTGCTGGTCGTGGGGTCGACGGTGGCGAAGGTCGGGCACTCCCGGCTGCTGCGGGTGCCGGTGGACGGCGGCGGCGAGCCCGCCGACCTCACCGGCCGCCTGGACCGCAATGTGATGCCCGGCGGCCTCGGCTACGCGGGGGCGCTCCCCCAGCTCACCGCCGACGGACGCGAGGTGCTGTTCTGCCTGCGGGACCGCGGTTCCACCCATCTGTACGCGGCCGGGCTCGACGGCGCCGCGCCGCGCCGGGTGGTCGGCGGCGGCGCGCTCCATGTGACCGGTATGTCGACGGCGGGCGGCGCCGTCGCGATC
>NZ_JBHVHQ010000539.1:0-5911 GCF_042800135.1 Streptomyces sp. NPDC057654
GACCTCGTCGAGTCCGGTGGCGATCCAGCTGTCGCCGACCGGGCTCACGCCCCGGGCGAACGGCGTCTTCGAGCTGATCCGGCTCAACTCGGGCAGCGGGTCGAGCCCGTCCCGTCGCATGTGCACGGGGACGTCCGGCTTCGGCTCGTCCCGCCGCCGTCGTGGCGGCGCTTCTTGAGGCTTCGTCATACGCGTTCTCCTTTCCGGTCGTACCTCTCGCCGGGGCCGCCCGGTACGTGGGCAGCCGGCCCCGGGCGGGCGCGGCGGACGGCGGACGAGGCCGTGCCGTCCGCCACGCCACTCCCTCAACTCGGTTGCTGTCAGGCGCTGTTCATTCGATATCGCTGTCGGTGCGTCAGCCGACGTCGCCTTGCGTTCCATTCGGCCTGCTCGGCCCGCGCAGCTTGTCGGCGACGAGGCGTCCGATGAGGGCCCCGTGGGGCGCGTGGAGCATGTCGTCGTGGCCGGCGTCGACTTCGTGCGTCACGATCTCGCCGCCCGTGTACGGCCGCCAGCTCGTGACCGCGTCCGACATCCGCAGCCCCTCCGGCCGGGGCCCGACCGCGACGAACACCGTGAGGCCGCCTGGGAAGAACCGCGGCGTGTGGCGCTCCCCCAGCCGGTACATGTGGCGCCTGATCTCGTGCATGTTGGTCAGGAGCGGCCCGCTCACGCCCGGCGGGTAGGCGCCATCCGCTCCCAGGGCACGGGCCACGGCGTCCTCCTGTATGGCGTGGCCGCCCCCTTCGGCCTGGTTGTCCAGGTCGACCACGGAGACGGCGCCCGTCGAGTCGGGGTAGCTGTCGAGCAGCGCGAGGAGCCCGACCTTCTCCCCCAGTTCCGCCAGCCGGGCGGCGATCGCCTGGGCGATGAGCCCGCCCACGGACCAGCCGAGGAGGTGGTACGGACCGTACGGCTGAAGGGCCCTGATCCGGTCGGCGTAGTCGGCCGCCATCTCCTCGACGCTCTGCGGCAGGGGCTCCGGGCCGGCGAGCCCGCGCGCCTGCACCCCGTAGACGGGCTGGTCCGCCGGCAGGTATGGGAGGAGCGCCGCGTACCGCCAGCCGAGCCCCGTGCTCTGGTGCACGCAGAACAGCGGCGGGCGGTCGCCCTCGGCCCGCAGCGGGAGCAGCACGCCCAGGTCGTCGCGGTTCCTGACCGTGCGCAGCGCCGTGCCGGGAAGGTCGCCGTCCCGCTGCTCGTACGCCACCGTCAGCAGCCCTGTCACGGTCCGCTTCGCTCGCTCGCCCGTACGGAACATCCGCTCGCCGCCGGAGCCGAACGGGCAGGCTACGAACCGGTCGCCGGTCAGCCCCGGGGCCTCCGCGTAGCCGCGTGCCAGCGAGGCGCCCGCGATGTACAGGTCTCCCGCGACGCCGGTCGGCACCGGGCGCAGCAGGTCGTCGAGTACGAGCGCGCGGGCGCTGCCGACCGGCCGCCCGGCGGGGGCCTGTTCCGGAAGCGGCTCGCCCGGAACGGTCCGGTGGCCGAGCCACGAGCCGCCCGTCTCCGGCGTGCCGTGGCCGCTCACCAGCGCCACATCGGGGTGGCGTTCCCGCCACTCGGCCATGTCGCCAACGGTGGCCTGCTCGCCGCCCACCACCATGACCTCCGCGAACGCCGGTCGCCCGGCGGACGCGGCGGGCTCCGCGAGGGCCGACAGCCTCTCGCGCGTGGTGGCCAGCAGCCGCACGCCGCCGGTCGCGCTGTCCGGGCGGTCTGTTTCGCTGTCCGGGCGGTCTGTTCCGGTGACCGGACTGGCTGTTCCGGTGACCGGCGCGAGCTCCTGGCCGGGAACGCCCAGCCGGACGCCGCCACCGCCGCAGAGCGCCGCGAGCAGGGGCGTGACCAGCGCCGACGCGGGCGCCCGTACGTCCAGCACCGCGCCGCCGTCCATCGCGGAGGCGTCCATCAGGTGCGCCACCTGGCTGACCAGGGCGCGGTGTTCGACGACCGTGCCCGCGGTGGCGTTCACCGCTTCGGCTGCGTCGAGAAGCACCAGCGCCGCGTGACCGGGCGAGGGTGTGCGACCGGGCGGCAGTGCGTGGCCGGACGGGGGCGTGTGGCCCGGTCCCGTACGCCCCGCGCCGTTCGCTGCCGACGATGACGCCGACGACGCCGACGGGACACCGGCCCGTACGACCGGAGCCACCGTGACGACCGGGACGACCGGGGCCGTGCCGCCGGTCGGCAGCAGACCGGCCGCGGCCTCGGTGCAGATCAGCGCGGCGGTACGGGTCCGGCGCAGCTCGCGGACGGTCCCGCCGGGCGGCCGGGCCGGGTCGGCGACCAGGCAGGCGGCGCCCGCCTTGAACACGCCGAGCAGTGCCGTCACGAACGCGGCGCCCGGTTCCAGCGCCACGATCACCACGTCCTCCGGTCCGGCGCCCCGCTCGGCGAGCCGCCGGGCGAGCGAGCCGGCCGCGGCGTCCAGCTCGCGGTAGGTGAGCGCGCCGCCCGAGTCGGTGACGGCGACGGCCTCGGGGGTACGGTCCGCCTGCGCGGCGAACAGCTCGACCACCGTGCCGCCCGGCGTACGGACCTCGGTGCCGCCGTTCCCGGCCGCCACCATCCGGCGATACTCGGTCCGGCCCAGCAGTATGTCCACCTCGCTGAGGCGCACCTCGGGGTCCGCGGCCACCTGTTCCAGCACACGGACGAGCCGGTCCGCGAGAGCGCTTGCGGTGGACGGGTCGAAGAGATCCGTGGCGTAGCGCAGCACGCCGTCGAGCCCGGCCGGGGTCCGGTCGTCCTCCAGCCGCTCCACCAGGGAGAACGCCAGGTCCATCGGGGACGTCCCGGCGTTCACGGGGAGCCGGGTGGTGTCCAGACCCGCCAGTTCCGCCGTGTCCCACTTCTCCGCCACGTCGTCCCGCACATCGAGGAGGACCTGGAAGACGGGGTGAGCCGCCTCGGAGGCCGGCCGTGACAGAGCAGCCGCGATCCGTTCGAACGGCACGTCCCGGTGGGCTTCGGCGGGCTGGGCCGCCTCCCGGATGCGGTCGAGCAGCTCTGCGAACGTGGGGTCGCCGGAGGTGTCCGTGCGCAGCGCCACCAGCTCGGTGAAGGGGCCCATCACGCCGTTCAGGCTCTCCTCCTCGTCCTGGCGCGGCAGCAGCGTCCCGAGCATGATGTCGGTGCCCGAGCCGAGCCGGGTGAGCAGCAGCGCGAGCGCGGCGTGCACCGCCATGAACGTCGTCGCCCCGTGCTCCTCCGCCGTCTCCGTCAACCTGTCGTGCGTGTCGGCGTCGAGGCTCAGCGCAACGGATTCCGCCCGGTGCGACGACCGTTGCGGGCGCGGCCGGTCGATCGGCAGCGGCATCGTCGCCGCCACGTCGGACAGGGTGTTCTTCCAGAAGGCGAGCTGGTCGCCGACCAGGCTCTCCGGCTGCTTCTCGCCCTGGAGCAGCTCCCGCTCCCACATCGCGTAGTCGGCGAACTGGATCGGGAGCGGGGCCCGTTCGGAGATTCGCCCCTCGCGACGGGCTCCGTAGGCCGCCACCAGGTCGCGTACGAGCACGTCGAGTGACGCCTCGTCAGCGGCGATGCGGTGCACGACGAGGAGCAGTACGTGCTCGGTGTCCGAGAGGGCGAACAGGTACTGCGCCCAGGGCGTGTCCCGCGCGAGGTCGAACCTGTGCCTGCCGTGCGTCGCCAGCAGGTCCGGCAGTCCCGTCTCCGTCACCTGCACCACGGCGAGCCGGGGTTGCACGGCGTCGTCGGCGGGGTCCAGGACGTGCTGGACGAGTTCGCCTTCGCCCGTACGGGAGAAGACCGTCCGCAGGATGTCCTGGCGGGCCGCGATGTCCCCGAGCGCCGCCTCCAGCGCCGCCCGGTCCAGCTCGCCCACCAGGCGCAGCGCGAGCGGCAGCCGCAGATCCGCGTCCTGGCGCAGCCGGTCCGACTGCCAGGCTTGCGACTGGTTCGCCGAGAGGGGGATGCCGTCCGGGTGGTCGACCGGCCGCAGCACCGGGCGCGCCTTGGACTCAAGCATCCGGGCCACGCCGAGCGGCGTCGACGCTCCGAAGAACTGACGCATATTCAACTCGGCGCCGAACTCGGTCCTGATGCGTGCGGCGAGCCGCATCGCGAGGGTCGAGTTGCCGCCCACGTCGAAGAAGCTGTCGTCGACGCCGACCCGTTCGACCTCCAGCACCTCGGCGAAGAGCGCGCAGACGGCCTTCTCCATCTCGCTCTCCGGCGCCCGACCGGAGCTCCGCTGACCGAAGTCCGGCACTGGCAGCGCGGCCCGGTCGAGCTTGCCGTTGGCGGTCAGCGGCAGCGCCTCCAGCGCGATGACCGCCGCCGGGATCATGTAGTCCGGCAGCGCCTTGCCCATGTGCTCATGCAGCAGGAGCTGGTCGAACTCCGGCGTCGTGGGGACGATGTAGCCGATCAGCCGCTTGTCGCCCGGCCGGTCCTCGCGGACGACGACGGCGGCCTGGGCCACGTCCGGGTGCGAGGCCAGCACGGATTCGACCTCGCCCGGCTCGACCCGGAAGCCCCGGATCTTGACCTGCTCGTCCGCCCGGCCAGCGAACTCCAACAGCCCATCCGCCGTCCACCGCGCGAGGTCGCCCGAGCGGTACATACGAGCACCTGGGATGAAGGGGCAGGCCACGAACCGCTCCGCCGTCGCCGACGGGCGGCCCACGTACCCGCGCGCGAGCCCGGCCCCGGCCACATACAGCTCACCCGTCACACCAGGCGGCACCGGCCTCAGGAAACCGTCCAGGACAAAAGTCTGCACATTGCCCAGGGGACGACCGACCGGCGGCGGCGCGTCCTGCGGGCCGATCTCGGCGGGCAGCGGCACCGCCGTGGTGATCACGGTCGCCTCCGTCGGACCGTACGTGTTCCACACCCGCGCCCCCGCCCGCCAGCGGGCCGCCAGGTCGGCGGTGAGGCGCTCCGCACCCAGCACCCAGTTCCGCACACCGGGCACCGTGGTCGGATCCAGCACGCCCAGGAGGGACGGGACGACGCTCGCCACGCTCACACCCACCGCCTCGATCATCCGGGCCAGCGCCTCCGGCTGCGTACGCTCATCACTCGACGCGATCACAAGCGCGCCGCCCCCACCCAAGGTGACCGCGACATCCAACACCGCGGCATCGAAGCTGAACGACGCGAACTGAAGCGCCGTCACCCCTTCATGAACCCCCAGCACCGGCCGCATAACCTCCGCCAGGTTCGCCACGCCACCATGCGCGACGGCCACCCCCTTGGGCCGACCCGTCGAACCAGAGGTGTAGATGACGTACGCCAACTGCTGCGAGGTCGGGCGGGTTTGAGGAGCGTCTGATGCCTCAATGGCTTCCGCTTCTTCGTCCAGCACCACCACGCGCGTGGCGGTGCCCTCCCTCAACTCGGCCGCCGTCTCGGCCGTCGCCAGGACCACCGATGCGTCGCTGTCGGTGATCATGTAGGCGAGCCGGTCGGCGGGGTACTCCGGGTCGAGTGGTACGTACGCGCCGCCCGCCTTCCACACCGCCAGCAGTCCTACGATCATCTCCACCCCGCGCGGCAGGCACAGCCCCACCCGCGACTCCCGCCCCACACCGAGCCGGACCAGATACCGAGCCAGCCGATTCGCCCGACCCTCCAACTCCCCATACGACAACACGTCGGAACCGCACCGCACGGCGACGGCATCCGGAGTCGAACGGACCCAGGCGGTGAAGAGATCCAGCGCCGTTCCCGCTTCTTGCGGTCGGGCGGTGGCGTTCCACTCCCCCACCACGCGGGAGCGCTCGGCCCCGTCGAGCACGTCGATGTCGCCGAGGCGGGTGTCGGGGTCGGCCGCGACCTGGGCGAGTACGCGCGCCAGGCGGGCGGCGAGGGCTTGGGCGGTCTCCTCGTCGAAGAGGTCGGCGGCGTACAGAATGCCGCCGTCCAGCCCGTCGGGAGA
>NZ_JBHVHQ010000540.1:0-5894 GCF_042800135.1 Streptomyces sp. NPDC057654
CCCCGCCGGGGGCCTGCCGCCGTCGTGTGCGTACGCTGCCGCTCAGGACGCGGGCGCGGTCTCCTGCTCGGCTTCCACCTGCTGGTTCCACTCGCGCTTGGAGGCCTGCCAGCCGTCCTCGTCGTGGCCGGCGCGCCAGTAGCCGGAGATGGACAGGCGCTCGCGCGGGATCTCGCGCTCGACGCGCAGGTAGCGCCGCAGCTCCTTCACGAAGCCCGCCTCGCCGTGCACGAACGCCTGGACGTCCCCGGCCGGGAATTCCAGGCCGCGCACGGCCTCGATCAGCTGCGCGCCGACGGCGTCCGCGCCGCGGTGCAGCCAGACGACCTCGGCGTTGGCGGGCAGCTTCAGGTCCTGCTGCTCCGCGGCGTCGGCGACCTCGATGAAGGCCCGTACGGGCACGCCCGCGGGCATCCGCTCCAGGGCCGCGGCGATGGCCGGCAGCGCGCTCTCGTCGCCCGCGAGGAGGTGCCAGCCGGCTTCCTCGCCGGGGGCGTAGGCGCCGCCGGGGCCCATGAAGCAGACCTCGTCGCCGGGCCGGGCGCGTACGGCCCAGGGGCCCGCGACGCCCTCGTCGCCGTGGACGACGAAGTCCACGGCCAGCTCGCGGGCGGCCGGGTCCCAGCTGCGGACGGTGTACGTCCGTACGACCGGCCACTTGTCGCGCGGCATGTCGGCGCGGATCTGGGCCATGTCGAAGGGCTCGGGGTACTCGACGCCGTCGAGCGGGAACACGATCTTGATGTAGTGGTCGGTGAACTCGCCGGCGGCGAACTGTGCCAGGCCCTCGCCGCCGAGCACCACCCGCACCATGTGGGGGGTGAGGCGTTCGGTTCGGATGACCTGGGCGTGGTTCTGCTGCGGCTTCTTGCGGACCGGGCGTTCTGCTGCCACGTCGACTCCCCTGACACGCTGCTAGTTAGTTGTACCTAACTTAACAGTTCAGCCGTGCAGAGTGGAGAGCAACCGCTGAGCCGATCCGCCCAGCCCCCAGCGGGCCGTCAGCTCCGCCAGCGCCCCGGGGTCCCGCGGCTCGCGCGGCAGTGTGGCGTCGAACTCCGGCAGCGGCACGTCCGAGGCGACCCGCACCACCTTCGGCGCGACCGCGATGTAGGGCCGCGCCTCGTCCAGCCGCTTGCGCTGCGAGGGGGTCAGCCTGGAGCCCGGATCGTCCACGGCCGCCATGATCCCGGCGAGGTCGCCATGGGCCGCGAGCAGCTTGGCGGCGGTCTTCTCGCCGATGCCGGGCACCCCCGGCAGACCGTCGCTGGGGTCGCCGCGCAGCAGCGCGAGGTCGACGTAGCCGGGGCCGTCGACCCCGTACTTCTCCCGTAGCAGCGCCTCGTCCACGATCTGGAGGGTGCCCACGCCCTTGACCGGGTAGAGGATCCGGATGCCGCGCCGGTCGTCCACCAGCTGGTAGAGGTCCCGGTCGCCCGTGACGATCGCGACCGGCCCGCGTGCCTGCCCGGCCAGCGTGCCGATCACGTCGTCGGCCTCGTACCCCTGCGCGCCGACGCGGGCGATGCCCACCGCGTCCAGCACGTCCTCGATCACCGGCACCTGCGGGCCCAGCGTGTCGGGGGTCTCCTCGGCGTCGGGGCCGCTCGCGACCTCCTCGGCGACCCGGTGCGCCTTGTAGGAGGGGATGAGGTCCACCCGCCACTGCGGCCGCCAGTCGAAGTCCATGCAGGCGACCAGGGCGTCCGGGCGGTGGTCCTGGACGAGCCGGGCGATGAAGTCGAGGAGGCCGCGCACCGCGTTGACGGGGGTGCCGTCCGGGGCCTTGACGGATTCCGGCACTCCGAAATAGGCGCGGTAGTAGAGGGAGGCGGTGTCGAGGAGCATCAGGCGTCGCGTCACCCGTCGATGATGCCGTATCCGGGGGATGTGAAGAAAATGTGAACTGGGTCACGGACCGGTTTGCTTCACCTAAGTGGGGGCAGGCGCGCAATCGGAGCGGACCCGGTAACAGTTTCAACTACTACTGCTGATCGGACGCGCGGCCGAATCCGCACCGCTCCACGACCCGCCCACGGGGGAGGCGGGTCGTTTTGAGTTCAACTCGAGAGGTGTATGTGTCCAGGCTGCAAGCCGAGCACTTGTACAAAGTGTTCGGCAGACGACCCGAAGCCGCCGTGAAGCGACTCGAAGGCGGCACCAGTCGCGAAGAGCTGCGTTCCGACGGCACCACCGCGGCCGTGATCGATGCCTCGTTCTCTGTCGAGGCCGGCCACATCTTCGTTGTCATGGGTCTGTCCGGGTCCGGCAAGTCCACGTTGCTGCGCATGCTGAACGGGCTTTCGGAGCCGACCAGCGGACGCGTCCTTTTCGACGGGCAGGACCTGACCGAACTGACCCCGCGCGAGCTGCGCAAGGTGCGCTCGCAGAAGATCAGCATGGTCTTCCAGCACTTCGCGCTCTTCCCGCACCGCAGCGTGATGGAGAACGCGGCCTACGGGCTGGAGGTGCAGGGCGTCCCGCGCGAGGAGCGCGACCGGCGCGCCATCGAGGCGCTGGAGCTGGCGGGCCTCAAGGGCTGGGAGAAGTCCTGGCCCGACGAGCTGTCCGGCGGCATGCAGCAGCGCGTGGGCCTGGCCCGCGCGCTCGCCACCGACGCCGACCTGCTCCTGATGGACGAGTCCTTCAGCGCGCTCGACCCGCTGATCCGCCGTGACATGCAGGACCAGCTGCTGGAGCTCCAGGCCCGGCTCAAGAAGACGATCATCTTCATCACGCACGACCTCAACGAGGCCATGCGGCTGGGTGACCGAATAGCCGTCATGCGCGACGGCCGGATCGTCCAGAACGGCACCGCCGAGGACATCCTCGTGCGTCCCGCCAACGACTACGTCGCGTCCTTCATCCAGGACGTCGACCGGTCCCGTGTGCTCACCGCCGGTTCGATCATGGCCGAGCCGAGCACCGCCATCGGCGCCCGTGCAGGCGACGGCACCACGGTCCGCACGGACCAGGACGTCCTGGACGCCGCGCCCGCCACGGTCACCGCCGAGACGCCCATAGCCGAGCTGTTCACGCCCTGCTCCAGCAGCGGCGACGCGGTCGCCGTCACCGGCGCCGACGGGGCGCTCGCGGGCGTCGTGACCCGGGAGCGGCTGCTGTCGGTGCTCGGTGAGCAGCCGCACACCGCGCCGACCGAGGAACCGCCGGCCGGCGAGGCCAAGGCGAAGGTGATCGCCGGTGCCTAGACTCAACTTCGGCAACTGGGTCGAGGAAGCCGTCAAGTGGCTCCAGACCCATATGGAATGGCTGTTCGACTTCATCAGCACGGTGCTGACGGGGATGTACGACGGCGTCGACAAGGTGCTGGGCGCGCCCGAGCCGCTGCTGATGGCCGGCATCTTCGCGGTCATCGCGTTCTGGCTGCGCGGCCTGGTGCCCGCGGTCCTCGCGTTCATCGGCTTCGCGCTGATCGATTCGCTCCAGTTGTGGGACGACGCGATGTCGACCCTCTCGCTGGTGCTCGTCGCGTCCGTCATCACGATCGTGATCGCGGTGCCGCTGGGCATCTGGTCGGCCCGCAACCGCACCGTCAGCGGTGTGCTGCGGCCCGTACTGGACCTCATGCAGACGATGCCCGCCTTCGTCTACCTGATCCCCGGCGTGATGTTCTTCTCGATCGGCCCGATGCCGGGTCTGATCGCGACCATCATCTTCTCGATGCCGCCCGGCGTCCGGATGACCGAGCTCGGCATCCGGCAGGTCGACGGCGAGCTGGTGGAGGCCGCCGAGGCGTTCGGCACGACCCCGCGCGACACGCTCGTACGGGTCCAGCTGCCGCTGGCGCTGCCGACCATCATGGCCGGCATCAACCAGGTCATCATGCTGGCGCTGTCCATGGTCGTCATCGCGGGCATGGCCGGCGCGGGCGGCCTCGGCGAGCAGGTCTACGCCGCGGTCACCCAGGTCAACATCGGCGGCGGTGTGGAGAGCGGCCTGGCCGTCGTCATCCTCGCCATGTACC
Source organism: Streptomyces sp. NPDC057654 (assembly GCF_042800135.1). NCBI lineage: Bacteria > Bacillati > Actinomycetota > Actinomycetes > Kitasatosporales > Streptomycetaceae > Streptomyces > Streptomyces sp. NPDC057654. The sequence continues at coordinate 3,986 of NZ_JBHVHQ010000540.1, forward strand.
TGGACCGCATGACCGGCGCGCTCAACCAGCGGGTCTCCCCGCTCGGCCGGCGCGCGCTGGCCAAGGCCGCGGCCGCCATGCGCGGCTCGAAGTTCCTGAACTACCGGCCCGGCACGGCGGTCGCCACCGTCGGCGTCGTGGTTCTCGCGCTCATAGCGGGCGGCATGAACCTGGCGCAGAACGACGACAAGCCGAGCGCCTCCGCGTCCACCAACGTGGGTCACGGCAAGCAGATCAACATGGGCTACATCCCCTGGGACGAGGGCATCGCCACCACGTTCCTGTGGAAGGAGCTGCTGGAGCAGCGCGGCTACAAGCCGAACGTGAAGCAGCTCGACCCGGGCCCGCTCTACTCCGGCATCGCCAAGGGCGACATCGACTTCCAGACCGACGCCTGGCTGCCGACGACGCACAAGGCGTACTGGGAGAAGTACGGCTCCCAGATGACGGACCTCGGCGCCTGGTACGGGCCGACGTCGCTGGAGCTGACCGTCCCGGCCTACATGAAGGACATCAACACGCTTGATGACCTCAAGGGCAAGGCCGGCGAGTTCGGCGGCAAGATCACCGGCATCGAGTCCAGCGCCGGCGAGATGGGCCTGCTCAAGGACAAGGTCCTCCCGGCGTACGGGCTCGACGGCGAGTACAAGATCGTCTCCTCGTCGACCGCGACGATGCTCGCCGACCTGGACCGCCAGATCGCGCAGAAGAAGCCGATCGTCGTCCCGCTGTGGTCGCCGCACTGGGCGTACAGCAAGTACGACCTGAAGAAGCTCAAGGACACCAAGGGCGCCTGGGGCAAGGGCGACGAGCTGCACACCGTCGCCGCCAAGGGCTTCGAGTCCAAGGACCCGACGGTCGCGGGCTGGCTGAAGAACTTCCATATGGACGAGAAGCAGCTGTCCAGCCTGGAGAACACCATCCAGTCGGCGGGCAAGGGCAAGGAGCAGGACGGCGTCCGCACCTGGCTCAAGAAGAACCCGAAGGTCGCGGACACCCTCGCGCCGCTGCCCAAGGGCAAGGGCCAGACCGCCAAGGGCAAGGAGGCCGGCAAGGCCGTCAACATGGGGTACTTCCCGTGGGACGAGGCCATCGCCACCACCTACCTGTGGGAGAACATCCTGGAGGACCGCGGCTACAAGCCGAACGTCAAGCAGCTCGACCCCGGACCGCTCTACACGGCCCTGGCGCAGGGGCAGATGGACGTCCAGTTCGACTCCTGGCTGCCGACCACGCACAAGCAGTACATGGACAAGTACGGGGACAGACTCTCCGATATCGGCGCCTGGTACGGGCCGACGTCGCTGGAGCTGGCCGTGCCGGCCTACATGAAGGACGTCAACACGCTGGACGACCTGAAGAGCAAGGCCGGCGAGTTCGGCGGCAAGATCACCGGCATCGAGTCCAGCGCCGGTGAGATGGGCATCCTCAAGGACAAGGTCATGCCGGCCTACGGGCTCGACGACGACTACAAGCTCGTCTCGTCCTCGACGGCCACGATGCTCGCCGACCTGGACCGCTCGATCACGCAGAAGAAGCCGATCGTCGTGTCGCTGTGGTCCCCGCACTGGGCGTACAACAAGTACGACCTGAAGAAGCTCAAGGACCCGAAGGGCGCCTGGGGCAAGGGCGAGAAGATCCACGTCGTCGGCAAGAAGGCCTTCGGCAAGGACTTCCCGGAGCTCAACGGCTGGCTGAAGAACTTCCACATGGAGGACAAGGACCTCGCTTCCCTGGAGGACCAGATCCAAAAGGGCGGCAAGGGCAACGAGAAGGCGTCCGCCCGCAAGTGGATGGACGACCACGCCGGCATCGTCGACAAGCTGGCGCCCGTCGGCTCGTAACGGTTCCGGCCGCTCGCGCTCCCCGCGCGGCGGCATGCGCAAGGGCCCCGCCCCCGGTCTCGTAC
>NZ_JBHVHQ010000541.1:0-5886 GCF_042800135.1 Streptomyces sp. NPDC057654
GCCATGATCCTTGCCGCTCAGCGCCTTCCACTGGGCCGCGAAGTCGGCGGCGCCGAGGGCGCGGCCGTCGCTCCAGACGGCCTGCGGGTTGAGCTTGTAGACGACGATCTGCTTGGGCTCGCGCTCGACGGTCTCGGCGCCGCGCAGGTAGTCGGGGTTGCGCCGGGGCCGGCCGCGCTGGTCGAGGGTGAAGAGGGCGGGCAGTACGGCCCCGGCGACGCGCTCGGTCCCGGCGTCGGCGTCGGCCTGGAAGGCGTTGAGCGTGCCGGGCAGCTCGTCCACGGCCCAGCGCATCGTGCCCCGGTCGGCGACGTCGGCGCGGGCGGTGCGGGCCACGTCCACCGGGGCCGGGGGCGCGGCGGCGGCGCCTCCGCCCGAGCCGCAGCCGGCCAGTGCGGGCAGCGGCAGCAGCGCGCCGGCGGTCAGCAGTGCGGCGCGGCGCCGCCTGCGGGCCCGGCGGCCGGGTCCGGTGCGGGGTGCGGTGCCTCTCGGGACGCCGTCGTGGGACATGGCTGGTACCTCCGGGGCTCGCCCGCCCGGCCTCCTGCGACGCGGCCGGGTTGGTTCGTTCACTGACTTCACTGGCTTTACTGGCTTCACTGGCTGGCTGCTGCGGCGCCGGGTCCGGGGCCCGGCTGGGCCCAGCACCCGGGACGTATACGGCACATTCGGCTTAATGTGCCGCTGATCACATGTACTGCCAGCCACTGAAGGCGACGGTCCGGGCGATGGCGCGCCGACACGGCGGGGCGGGGCGGCAAGCCACCCGGCTGGACGAACAGGCCCGGCGTGCACAGGAGTGCGAAGAAGGGATGAGCGGGGGTGCGGAGGGGCGCGATCGAGGGGCGCGCGGTGAGGCGCGCGAGGCGCTGTTGGTTTGCGACGGCGCGCCGCTCCCCCGCCCCGAGCCCGTAGAGGCGGCGCCACCAGGGCCGGGACCGGCCGGGGAGATCGGCGCGCGGCGTCCCGAATGCGCCGGTGCGAAGCCGCGATCGGGACCGCTCTCTTCCCCTTGAGGGGTGTGACGCGCAACACTCGCAATCGCATGAGCGTCGCCACCCGCCAGCGCGGAGGTGTGAGCAAGTCATGTCCCTGAACGATGAGTTGACGGCTGTACAACGCTGCCTCGACGATCTCGTACGGTCCGTGGTCCGGCTGGAACAGCGGGTCGGCAGCCGCGACCTGGAGATCAGGCGCGTACGCACCGACGCCGACCATCTGCGCGAGAGCGTCGCCCTGCTGCGCGAGAGCGCCCCGCCGGAGCGGCCGCAGCCCGTGATGGTGCCGATCCCCGACGCGCCGTACGACAGCTCGCTGTGGGCGGACGCCGAGGACGAGGGCCTGGGGTCACGCGACCGCAGGGCCCCGTAGGGGGCAGCGAGCGCGTACGCCGACTTCCACCCCACTCCTTCCGGAGTTCCCTTTGACCACTGGTACCGACCCTGAAGTCACGCCCGGCGATATGACCGCGCGCGGCGTCCACCACGCGTCGCGCGCCGCCATTCCGGCCCGCCATCTGCGTACCGACCGCTGGTGGCTGGCGCCCGCCGTCACCGCGGCCGGGCTGCTCGTCTTCGTCGTCTACTCGACCTGGCGGGCCTTCGCCGGTGACGACTACTACGCGGCGCCCTACGTCTCCCCGTTCTACTCGCCCTGCGTCGCGGAGAACTGCGTGCCCATGAAGGGCGGCGCGGACTGGGAGATCTTCGGCGCGTGGTGGGGCCTGTCCCCCGCCCTGCTGATCCTGATCTTCCCGCTGGGCTTCCGGCTGACCTGCTACTACTACCGCAAGGCGTACTACCGCAGCTTCTGGGCGTCGCCGCCCGCCTGCGCGGTGGCCGAGCCGCACAAGAAGTACGGCGGCGAGAGCCGGTTCCCGCTGATCCTCCAGAACGTCCACCGCTACTTCTTCTACTTCGCGGTGATCGTCGCGCTGATCCTGACCTATGACACCGCCCTCGGCTTCCGCGACGAGCGGGGCGAGTGGGGCCACATGGGCCTGGGCACCCTCGTGCTGCTCGCCAACATCGCCTTGATCTGGGCGTACACGCTGTCCTGCCACTCGTGCCGGCACATCGTCGGCGGCCGGCTCAAGCACTTCTCGAAGCATCCGGTGCGCTATCGCCTCTGGAGCTGGGCGGGGAGACTGAATAGCCGTCACATGTTCCTGGCCTGGGCGTCGTTGGTGAGCGTGATGGCGGCCGACCTCTATGTGTATCTGATGGCGAGCGGCGCATTCGACGATCCGAGGTTCTTCTGATGGGGCGCATCTGATGACGCACGAGGAACGGCAGAGCGGGGACGTGGTCGTGTGACGCACGAGGAGCGGCAGAGCTGGGACGTGGTGGTGGTCGGCGCGGGCGGCGCCGGGCTGCGGGCCGCGATCGAGGCGCGCGAGCAGGGCATGCGGTGCGCGGTGATCTGCAAGTCCCTGTTCGGCAAGGCCCATACGGTGATGGCCGAGGGCGGCATCGCCGCGAGCATGGGCAATGTCAACGAGGGCGACAACTGGCAGGTGCACTTCCGCGACACGATGCGCGGCGGGAAGTTCCTCAACCAGTGGCGGATGGCGGAGCTGCACGCGCGCGAGGCGCCCGACCGGGTGTGGGAGCTGGAGACCTGGGGCGCGCTCTTCGACCGGACGGCCGACGGGCGAATATCGCAGCGCAATTTCGGCGGCCACGAGTACCCGCGCCTCGCGCACGTCGGCGACCGTACGGGCCTGGAGCTGATCCGCACCCTCCAGCAGAAGATCGTCAGTCTTCAGCAGGAGGACTTCCGCGAATTCGGCGACTACGAGGCGCGGCTGAAGGTCTTCCAGGAGTGCACGGTCACCCGCGTGCTCAAGGAGGGCGAGCGGGTCGCGGGCGTCTTCGGGTACGAGCGCGAGTCGGGCCGCTTCTTCACCATCGAGTCGCCCGCGGTGGTGCTGGCCACCGGCGGCATCGGCAAGTCCTTCAAGGTGACGTCCAACTCCTGGGAGTACACGGGCGACGGGCACGCGCTGGCGCTGCTCGCGGGGGCGCCGCTCATCAACATGGAGTTCGTGCAGTTCCACCCGACGGGCATGATCTGGCCGCCGTCCGTGAAGGGCATCCTCGTCACCGAGTCGGTGCGCGGCGACGGCGGGGTGCTGCGCAACAGCGAGGGCGAGCGGTTCATGTTCGGGTACGTCCCGGACGTGTTCAAGGAGAAGTACGCGCAGTCGGAGGAGGAGGGGGACCGCTGGTACGAGGACCCCGACCACAACCGCCGCCCGCCCGAGCTGCTCCCCCGCGACGAGGTGGCCCGCGCCATCAACTCCGAGGTCAAGGCGGGTCGCGGCACCGCGCACGGCGGGGTCTTCCTGGACGTCTCCACGCGCATGCCGGCCGAGGTCATCAAGCGCCGGCTGCCGTCCATGCACCACCAGTTCAAGGAGCTGGCGGACGTCGACATCACCGCCGAGGCGATGGAGGTCGGCCCCACCTGCCACTACGTGATGGGCGGCGTGGACGTCGACCCCGACACCGCCGCCGCGGCCGGGGTGCCCGGCCTCTTCGCGGCGGGCGAGGTCGCGGGCGGCATGCACGGCTCCAACCGGCTCGGCGGCAACTCCCTCTCCGACCTGCTGGTCTTCGGCCGCCGCGCGGGACTGTACGCGGCGCAGTACGCGGCCTCGCTGGCCGCGGGCGAGCGGCCGGTGCTCACCGAGGCGGACGTCGACGCGGCGGCGGCCGAGGCGCTGCGCCCGTTCAGCGCCGAGGACGGCTCCGGCCCCCGCGCGGGGGGCCCGGCCGAGAACCCGTACACCCTGCACCAAGAGCTCCAGCAGGCCATGAACGACCTGGTCGGCATCATCCGCAAGGCCCCCGAGATGCGGGAGGCGCTGCTCCGGCTCGCCGGTCTGCGGGGGCGGGCACGGCGTACGGGCGTCGAGGGGCACCGGCAGTTCAATCCGGGCTGGCACCTGTCGATCGACCTGCGGAACATGCTGCTGGTCAGCGAGTGCGTGGCGCGCGCGGCGCTGGAGCGCACGGAGAGCCGGGGCGGACACACCCGCGACGACTACCCGGAGATGGACCGGCGGTGGCGGCGGGCCAATCTGGTGTGCCGGCTCGCCGTCGGCCAGGAGGGCGCGGAGGCGGCGGAGCTGGCGGCCGCGGACCCGGCGGTCGGCCAGATCGCCCTGGAGCGGCGCGAGTCGCCGCCCATCCGGCCCGATCTGCTCGCCCTCTTCGAGCGGGACGAACTGGCCAAGTACCTGACGGACGAGGAGCTGACGCCGTGAGCTATCAGGCCCACTTCAAGGTGTGGCGGGGTGATGCGGTCGGCGGGGGCCTGAAGGACTTCGAGATCGCCGTCAACGAGGGCGAGGTGGTCCTCGACATCATCCACCGCCTCCAGGCCACCCAGGCGCCGGACCTGGCCGTGCGGTGGAACTGCAAGGCGGGCAAGTGCGGTTCGTGCAGCGCCGAGATCAACGGCCGGCCGCGGCTGCTGTGCATGACGCGGATGTCGGTCTTCGGCCAGGACGAGACGGTGACCGTGACGCCGCTGCGCGCCTTCCCGGTCGTGCGGGACCTGGTGACGGACGTGTCCTTCAACTACGCGAAGGCGCGCGAGGTCCCGGCGTTCGTGCCGCCCGCGGATCTCAAAGCGGGCGAGTACCGGATGCGCCAGGAGGACGTGGGGCGCTCGCAGGAGTTCCGCAAGTGCATCGAGTGCTTCCTGTGCCAGGACACCTGTCACGTGGTGCGGGACCACGAGGAGAACAAGGCCGCCTTCGCGGGCCCCCGCTTCCTGATGCGCGTCGCCGAGCTGGACATGCACCCGCTGGACGCGGCGGACGAGATGGGCGTCGACCGGAAGCGGAGCGCGCAGGAGGAGCACGGCCTGGGGTACTGCAACATCACCAAGTGCTGCACCGAGGTCTGCCCGGAGCACATCAAGATCACCGACAATGCGCTGATTCCGCTGAAGGAGCGGGCGGTGGACCGCAAGTACGACCCGCTGGTGTGGCTGGGGAACAAGATCCGGCGCCGGGGGGAGTGAGCGGGGGCCTGGGCCTACGGGCCGGCCGGGCCGCGGAGCCGTGCACCTCATGATGCGGTGCGGGCTTCCGCGGGGGCTGCGGTACGGGCCTCCGCACGGGCTGCCCGGACCCGGCGGGCGCTCCCGGCCACGGCCGCCGTCACGGCCGCCCCCACGGCCCTCGGCCCGGCTCCCCGATCGGCCTCCCGATCCACCTCCCGATCGGCTCCCCGATCCGCCTCCGCGACCGGTCGCGGAGCAGGCGGAACGGTCATACGCTCCCAAATGTGACGCGGCTTCTGAGGCGGTACGGATCGGGGGCACCCGGCTGGGCCACGGTGTGCGCCCTCCTGGCGCTGTGCGTCCTGCTCCTCCCGGCGCCCGCGCGCGCCGACGGCCCGCTGGACCTGGCGCGTACGGGCCGAATCACCGACACCGTCGGGGCGCTCGGCGACCGGCGCGAGGAGGTGGCCACGGCCCTCGAACGGCTGCGCCGAGAGGCGCGGGTGCAGCTCTTCGTCACCTATGTGCGGGACTTCTCCGGCCGCGCGGGCCACGACTGGGCCGACGCCACCGCCGACCGCAACGGCCTCGGCCCTCGCGATCTGGTCCTGGCCATCGCCACCCACGACCGCCGCTACGCCGTCTCGGCCGCCGACGACTCCGGCTTCCGCCCGGGGCAGCTGGCCCGGGTCGCCGACGCCGCCATCGAACCCGCGCTCAAGGCGCACGCCTGGGCCGACGCGGCGATCGGCGCCGCCGCGGGCTACCAGGCGGTCCTCAAGGGGCGGCCCGTACACACCCCCGTCCTCACGCCCGGCGCGGACGACCCCGCCGGGGACGCGCTCGTGCCGGGCGGGCGCGGCGTCTGGC